>DAIMHB010000124.1:0-6181 GCA_036723545.1 Beijerinckiaceae bacterium | reverse complement strand
CATGGGCTCTGTCCGGCGGTATGCAGCAACGCGCCTCTATTGCCCGCGCCCTCTCCTTTGACCCTGATCTGCTGCTGATGGATGAACCCTTCGGTGCACTGGACGAAATCGTGCGCGACAAACTGAACGAACAGCTTTTGCGCCTGTGGGAGCGCACCCAAAAAACTGTGGTGTTTGTCACCCATTCCATTCCCGAGGCGGTGTTTCTCTCGACCAAAATTGTGGTGATGTCGCCGCGCCCGGGCCGGATTCACGATGTGATCGACTGCAACTTCCCTGCCGACCGCACCTTGGACATCCGCGAAACGCCGGAATTCATTGCAGTGGCCAACCGGGTGCGCCACGGCCTGCGCGAGGGGCACTCCTATGATTGAAGAGCTCTCCAACTCGCAAGGCGTCATGCGCGGGCTTGACCCGCGTATCCACGCTGGAAACGCGAGAGGAACGTGGATGGCCGGATCAAGTCCGGCCATGACGGCTCACAAAGCGGTGAATGGGTGCATAGTGCCATGACCCCCAAATCCAGCCTTGTTGCCATCCTCACTGTTCTCGCCGCACTGCTGGTCATCTGGTATGTGGGGGCGGTGTTTATGAATATGGATTTGCAACGCAGTCTGTTTCAGAATGCCAATAATGACCAGTATTCCACTGCGGATCTGATTTCCGGCACGCTCAATCAGGAGCGGCCACGCCTGCCAGCGCCGCACCAGATTGTCGCAGAACTGAACAAAAGCATCCTGCATACCGCGCCCGACTCCAAGCGCAGCCTTGTTTATCACGCCACCATCACGCTGGAAGCCACCCTGCTCGGCTTTGCCATTGGCTCGGCGCTGGGCGTTTTTCTGAGTGTGCTGATTGTGCATCTCAAAAGCCTTGATCAAAGCCTGATGCCGTGGATTGTCGCCAGCCAGACCATACCCATTATCGCGCTGGCCCCGATGATCGTGGTGATTTTGAACCAGTTTGACATTACCGGCATTGTGCCCAAAGCCGTCATTGCCGCCTATCTGTCGTTTTTTCCGGTTACGGTGGGCATGGTCAAGGGGCTGCGCTCGCCAGACCCGTTGCAGATGGACCTGATGCGCACCTATTCCGCCTCTCAATGGCAAACATTTTTCAAATTGCGGCTGCCGGCCTCGGTGCCCTTTTTGTTTGCCAGCTTTAAGGTGGCGATTGCCGCAGCGCTGATTGGCGCGGTGGTGGCGGAAATCACCAAATCGGAAGATGGCGGCTTGGGCGCACGCCTGCTGGCGTGCTCCTATTATGGCCAGACCATACAGATCTGGGCCGCCTTGCTCACAGCGGCCTCGGTGGCGGCGGTGCTGGTGATTATTGTCGGACTGCTGGAACGCTCCACCGGCAAACTCATGGGGGCGCGCCCATGAATCCAATTTTTGCAACACTGGCGATATGGGCGATAGGCTGGGGCGCGGTGGTGGGCGTTATGCGCATCACGCCCAAGCGCGGCGCGGGCGCAAAAATCGGCCAGATGGCGGTGCCGCTGCTGTTTGGCGCGACACTTCTGGCGCTCTGGCAGCAGATTGTGGTGGGGTTTGGTGTGCCGCAGATTATTTTACCTGCGCCCACCAGCATTATCCACAAGCTGATCACCTCGCTGCCCTTGCTGGGCGCGGATTTCATCCAGACCGCCAAGGGCCTGCTGGCCGGTTATGTGCTGGGCTGCGGCGCGGGCTTCATCGTGGCGCTGCTGATTGACCGCAGCCCGTTTTTGCAGCGCGGGCTTTTGCCCTTCGGCAATTTTGTCTCGGCTTTGCCGATCGTTGGCATTGCGCCGATTATGGTGATGTGGTTCGGCTTCGACTGGCCGTCAAAAGCTGCGGTTGTGGTGATTATGACATTCTTCCCGATGCTGGTGAACACCAATGCGGGCCTGTCGGCTGCGGGCCGGATGGAACGCGACCTGATGAAAACCTATGGCGCCAATGAGGCGCAAACCTTGCTGAAATTGCGCCTGCCCGCCAGCCTGCCCTTTATTTTTAATGGATTGAAAATCAATGCGACACTGGCACTGATCGGTGCCATTGTGGCTGAATTTTTTGGCACACCGATTGTCGGCATGGGCTTTCGCATCAATACGGAGGTGGGCCGGATGAATATTGATATGGTCTGGGCAACCATTGTGGTGGCTGCCCTCACCGGCTCGGCTTTTTATGGAATCATTGCGCTGATTGAGCGCCGTGTAACGTTCTGGCACTCATCTTATCGCCAGAGAAATTAAACCGGAGGGAGTAGCGATGAAGAAGTTTCTGTTAGGAATGGTCGCATTAACCGCGCTGACAGCCGCCAGCGCCCATGCTGCCGAAAAGGTGACACTCCAGCTCAAATGGGTGACACAGGCGCAGTTTGCGGGCTATTATGTCGCCAAGGACAAGGGCTTTTATAAGGATGCCGGTCTCGACGTCACCATTAAGCCCGGCGGCCCTGACGTTGCCCCGCCGCAGGTGATTGCGGGCGGCGGCGCCGATGTGGTGGTGGACTGGATGCCCTCCGCCCTCGCCACCCGCGAAAAGGGCGTGCCGCTGGTCAATATTGCGCAGCCGTTCAAGCGCTCCGGCCTGCTGCTGACCTGCCGCGCCGATTCGGGCATTAAAACCCCGGCAGATTTCAAGGGTCATACGCTCGGCGTGTGGTTTGGCGGCAATGAATATCCGTTCCTGTCCTGGATGTCGAAGCTCGGCATTAAAACGGATGGTTCTGCCGATGGCGTGAAGGTGCTCAAGCAGGGCTTCAACGTTGACCCCTTGCTGCAAAAGCAAGCTGATTGCGTCTCCACCATGAGCTATAATGAATATTGGCAGGTGATTGATGGCGGCATTACACCGGACAAACTGGTGGTGTTCAATTATACCGACCTTGGCGTCGCCACGCTGGAAGACGGCCTCTATGTGATGGAAGACAAGCTGAAAGACCCGGCTTTCGTTGATAAAATGGCGAAATTCGTCAAGGCTTCGATGAAGGGCTGGGAATGGTCGCGCGAGCACCCGAAAGATGCCGCCAAAATCGTGCTCGACAATGATGCCTCCGGTGCGCAAACCGAAAAGCACCAGATTCGCATGATGGAGGAAATCAACAAGCTCACTGCGGGTTCCACCGGAAAGCTGGACAAGGCCGATTACGAGCACACTGTGAAAACCCTGCTCAGCGGCGGCTCCGATCCTGTTATCACCAAAGAGCCGGTTGGCGCTTATTCCTATGCGGTGATCGACAAGGCCATGTAAACTCGGCATTTTGTTTTATCCCCGCTCCGGCGGGGATATTTTTTTAGATGAAGGGAGCCCATCGTGAATATCGCTGTATTGGGTCTGGCGGCGTTGGCCCTGTTTGTGGGGATGATCCTGCCGGTTCAGTTTTCCATCAACAGCCAGCTTGCGCGGGTATTTGGCAGCGCTTTGCCTGCGGCTTCCATCTCGTTTCTGGTGGGCTCGGTGCTTCTGCTGATTTTGACAGTGCTGACCCAGCGTGAATGGCCGAATTTTGCTGTTCTCAAAGCCACACCAGCCTATATTTTTATCGCGGGCGGGGTGATCGGGGCCACATTTGTGGCCTGCAGCGTGATTATTACGCCGCGCCTTGGCGCAGCGGTGACCTTTTGCTTTATCATTGCCGGTCAGTTGCTGTCGGCCACGCTGATTGATCATTTCGGGGCGTTCAATGTTACGGCTCAGGCGATAACACCGGGGCGCATTTTTGGCATTGCTCTGGTGGCTGCGGGTGCCATTATGGTGCGGCTTATGTAAAGGGAATAACAGATGTATCTCGGAATTGATCTTGGCACATCCGCCGTCAAGGCTGTCCTGACAGATGAAAACTCGACTGTGGTGGCCGAAGCCAGTGAGCCCCTCGCCATTTCTCGGCCCAGACCCTTGTGGTCCGAACAGAACGCGCCTGATTTCTGGACGGCGGTCTGCGCGGTGCTCGACAGGTTCAAACGCGACCAGGGCGCGGCATTGGCCAAGGTGCAAGGCATTGGCCTCTCCGGCCAGATGCACGGCGCGGTGCTGCTGGACGAGGCTGACGCCCCCGTCCGTCCGGTGATTTTGTGGAATGACGGGCGCTCTGGCTCCGAATGCGCCGCACTCGCGCGGGACTTTCCGCATTTGCCGGAGCTGACCGGTGTTGTGGCCATGCCGGGGTTTACGGGGCCCAAATTGCTCTGGCTGAAGACGCATGAGCCCGAGATCTTTGCCAGAGTGCGCACTGTTTTGCTGCCGAAAGACTATCTCAGGCTGAAACTTACCGGCGTCAAAGCCACGGAAATGTCCGATGCCGCTGGCACATGGTGGCTGGACGAGGCCAGACGCACTTGGTCAGACGCCGCATTGGCTGCCACCGGCGTGACAGTGGCGCATATGCCCGCCCTGCTGGAAGGCAATGCCCTGTCCGGCACGCTTTTGCCCGAACTGGCGGCGCGCTGGGGCATGGGCAAGGTGCATGTGGCGGGCGGCGCGGGCGATGCAGCGGCGGGGGCGATCGGCCTTGGCGCAATTTCGGACGGAGACGCCTTCCTATCGCTCGGCACATCGGGGCAGTTGTTTGTCGCCACCAACAGTTACAGGCCCGCGCCAAGCACGCTGATCCATGCTTTTGCCCATGCCGTGCCGGGCACATGGCTGCAAATGGCGGCCATGCTCAATGGCGCAAGCCCGCTGGCATGGGGCGCGAACCTGATGGGCACCGATCCGCAAACATTGGTGGATGAGGCACAGGCGCAGTTTACGGCTCCGGCCCATGAGATTTTTCTGCCCTATCTGTCGGGTGAGCGCACGCCGCACAATAATCCCGACGCCAAAGGCGTGTTTTTTGGCATGACCGGCGACACCAGCCGCGCCCGTCTGGGACAGGCTATTCTGGAGGGGGTTGCCTATTCCTTTGCCGATGCGCAAGCCGCCGTGCTGGCCGCAGGCACCACGATCACTGAGGCAGGTGTCATCGGCGGCGGAGCAAAATCAGGCTTCTGGATGCAAATTCTGAGTAATGTGCTGGATATTCCCCTGATCCGCTATGTCGGGGCGGATAAAGGGCCGGCCTTTGGCGCAGCGCGCCTCGCCCGTCTGGCGGTGACCGGCGAGGCTCCGGCCGACGTGTGCGTGAGGCCGGATATTCTCGATGTCACCACGCCGCAACCGGCCCTTGTGGAGGCCTATAGGCCGAAGATTGCCCAATTCCGGCGACTCTATGCGGCGTTAAAAACGGAATTTTCAGCGGGATAGGGGGGCTTTAAATTGAGGCGGAGGACGTTGTTCGCTTAAATCCATAGCCGCCAGTTCCCCGTCATCCTGAGGAGCCTTGGAACAAGGCGTCTCGAAGGATGAGGTGGAGAGGAGACGCACATGACGGCTTCAGGATGGAGCCACTGTGCGTAAAGGCTCATAAAATATCCGTATAATGATGCTTCTGCCCGCGATAATCCTCCACCATCTGCCCTGATTCATCCTCGCTCAAATAATTGGGGCCAATGGGAGATTTGCCATGCCCGCCGGGAATATCAAGAATATAGCTCGGCTGGCACAGGCCGGAGAGCCGCCCGCGCAAGGCGCGCATCAGCGCCTGCCCTTGTGCGATGGAAAGTCGGAAATGTGATGTGCCGGGCGCAAGATCACCATGATTGATGGTATAGGGCTTGACCCGCGCCTCGACAAAGGCCCGCATCAAGGCCTCAAGCACCTCAACACTGTCATTGATGCCTTTGAGCAGCACCGACTGGCTCACCAGCATCACACCGCCCTCCACCAGCCGCGCACAGGCGGCGCGCGCCGCCTCTGTCATCTCGCGCGGATGATTGGCGTGCAGCGCCACATAAACCGCCTTGCCGCTGGCCCGCATGGCCGCGACCAGCGCGGGCGTGATCATAGCGGGTGAGACCACCGGCACGCGGCTGTGAAAGCGCACAATTTTCACATGCGGAATGGCTTTCAGCGCCAGCATCAGGCTTTTAATGCGCCGCGCCGACAAAGCCAGCGGGTCGCCGCCGGTCAGGATCACCTCCCATATCTGCGAATGAGCGGCAATATAGGCCAGCGCGGCGTCAATATCGGCTGTGGACAGTGCATCGGATTTGCCCGGCCCGACCATCTCGCGGCGAAAACAAAACCGGCAATAGACCGGACATATATGGGTGATTTTTAGCAAAACGCGGTCCGGATAACGATGCACCAGACCT
>DAIMHB010000123.1:0-6228 GCA_036723545.1 Beijerinckiaceae bacterium | reverse complement strand
CGCGGAGAGGTCATTTAACTGCCTCTATAGGTTGAATAGCTCCAGGGGGAAACGAGCAGCGGCACATGATAATGCCCCTCAGCATCGGCAATGCCAAAGCGCAGCGGCACAGTGGAGAGGAAGGGCGGTTGCGGCAGTGCTGTGCCTTGCGCATGGAAATATTCCGCCACCTGAAACACCAGCTCATAGGTGCCGAGTGTGAGTGTTCCGGACATCAGCGGCGTGTCGGTGCGGCCATCATGATTGGTGCGCGTTTCCAGCAGCAGCGTGCGGGCCTCGCCCTCAAGGGCATAAAGCGCCAGCGCCATATTGGCGGCGGGCTTGCCGCTCGCCGTATCCAAAACGTGGGTTGATAAGCGTCCCATTTTTTCTCCCAAGTGTTTCCCTCACCCTAACCCTCTCCCGGTGGGAGAGGGGATAGTTCGAGCGTGTTCCCTCTTGCTCTGTTCGAGTTTTAGGCTGAGGGCCCTCATGCAAAAACTCTCGGCCCTGCCATGATCTGCCAGCAATTTGGGCAGATCAAGCCCGACCACCTGACCATCCATCACCCGCCAGACACCGCCCACCATCACGCGGTCGGCGCGGTGCGCGCCGCATAAAACCAGCGTGGCCAGCGGGTCATGTCCGCCAGAAAAGCGCGGTTCATCCAGCGTGAACAGCGCCAGATCAGCGCATTTGCCGACAGAAATTTCGCCAATATCGTCGCGATTCAGACAGCGGGCCGAGCCTTGCGTGGCCCAGCGCAAGACGTCCAAATGCGTGACAGCCCCCGCGCCATATTTCAGGCGGCCAATCATCAGGGCGTGGCGCACGGCTTCCATCATATTCGAGGAGTCATTCGAGGCCGAACCATCGACACCAAGCCCGACAGCAGCACCCGCCGCCTCCAGCTCCTTGGTGGCGCAAATGCCCGATGCCAGCACCATATTGGAGGTGGCGCAATGGCATACGCCCACGCCGTGTTTGCCCAGCCGTGCGATTTCTGTGGCATTGAAATGAATGCCATGCGCCAGCCATGTGCGGGGCTTCAGCCAGCCGGTATCCTCCAAAAGATCGACCGTGCGGCAGCCATAGGTGGCGAGGCAAAAGTCCTCCTCATCCATGGTTTCAGCCAGATGGGTGTGCAGGGGCGCGTCATATTTTTCGGCCAATACAGCACTGGCACGCATCAGGCTTTTGGTGACCGAGAAGGGCGAGCAAGGCGCAAGGCCGATCTGCGTATAGGAGCCATGCGCGCGGTCATGAAACAGGTTTAAAACGCGTTCGGAGTCGATCAGAATCTCATCCTCGGTCTGCACCACGCTGTCGGGCGGCAGGCCGCCGTCCTTCTGGCTCAGGTTCATCGAGCCGCGCGTGATGGTCATGCGGATGCCCAGCCGCTTGGCCTCATCCGCTTCAATATCGACGGCGTTTTCAAGCCCCTGCGGGAACAGATAGTGATGATCCGCCGCCGTGGTGCAGCCGGAGAGCAAAAGCTCGGACAGTGCAAGGCGCACCGCCACGCGGAAGGTCTCTGGCGTCAACCGCGCCCAGATCGGATACAGCGCTTTGAGCCAGGGAAACAGCTCTTTGTTGATGGCCTCCGGATGGGCGCGGGTGAGGGTCTGATAAAAATGATGGTGGGTATTGATCAGGCCGGGCAGAACCACATGGCGCGACGCCTCGAAAATCTGGTCAATCTGCGAGACAGGCTCAGCACCAGCCGCCACACATTCAATGATCTTGCCATTGGCCACAACCACGCCGCGCGTTGCGTTTTCGGCAAATATCGCCAGTGGGTCTTTGATCCAGAGGGTCACAGGCGATGCTCCGTCAAGGAATGGTGGCGCTCGCCCATGACATAGGTGGCGGCAATGGCGCGGTCATCGCCAAGCGTCATGAGAACGAACAATTCGTCCCAGAGGTTTTGTGCGCGCTGCATTCGGTGTGCCATGGCAGGGGTGGCGTGCGCATTGAGCAGCACAAAATCCGCCTCGCTGCCAATGTTGAGCGAACCGATCTTATCCTCAAGCTGGAGGGTGCGGGCATTGCCCAGAGTCATGGTGTAAAAGGCTTTGAGCGGTGACAGGCTCTGGCCTTGTAATTGCAGCACCTTGTAGCCTTCAGCGGCGGTTTGCAGCATGGAATAAGAGGTGCCGCCGCCGACATCTGTAGCTAAGGCGATGCGAATGCCGGCCTCTGCCGTCTTTTGCCAGTCAAACAGGCCGGAGCCGATAAAGAGGTTGGAGGTCGGGCAAAATACGGCAATGCTTTGCGTCTCGGCAAAGCGCGCCAATTCGCGGGCTGAGAGATGAATGCAATGGCCGAACAGGGTTTTGTCGCCCAGCAGGCCATAGGTGTCGTAAACATCTGTATAGTCTTTGGAGTCCGGAAACAGCTCTTTGACGAATTCGATTTCTTTCAGATTTTCCGAAATATGGGTCTGAACGTAACAGTCCGGATGTTCGGCCTTGAGCGCGCCCGCCGCCATAAGCTGCTCATGGGTGGAGGTGATGGCAAAACGCGGGCTGATGGCATAAAGCTGGCGGCCCTTGCCGTGCCATTGGGCAATCTGGGCTTTGGTTTCGTCATAGCCGCGCTGGGCGGTGTCTTGCAGGGCGGGCGGGCAGTTGCGGTCCATCATCACCTTGCCGCCGATCATGCGGGTGTTTTTGCGTGCTGACTCGGTGAAATAGGCCTCAGCCGACTGCGGATGCACCGAGCAATAGGACACAGCAGTGGTGGTGCCATGGTTGAGCAAGGTGTCAATATAGAATTTGGCGACCATTTCCGCATGAAGCGGGTCGGCAAAGCGCTGCTCCTCAACAAATGTATATTTATTCAGCCAGTCGAGCAGTTGTGCACCATAAGAGGCAATGACCTGCGTTTGCGGGAAATGAATATGCGTGTCGATAAAGCCCGGCATGAGCAGATGCGGGCGATGATCGACAATCTTGATATGCTCCGGCAAGGTTGGGCGGATAGTTTCTGTTGCACCGACCGCCTTGATCAGGCCATTCTCAATATAAAGGAGGCCGTCCTCAATATAATGATAGGCCTTGTCGCCCGTCAGGGCCGGGTCATCAGTAAACCAGAAAAGTCGGGCGCGTATGGCGCGCGAGAGATCAGCTGTCATAAGTGGATCCTATCCGCATGGGTCTGGCTTGGATTCTGCAAGGGCTGTGCCATACTAGCGCGAGAATTTGCTTTTGCACTATCGAGTCACGCGTTCGATTTAGGTCAAAAATTTGAAAGTCCTTCTATTTGGCCCGTTCTTTGCTGCATCTGTCAGCATGTAAGGATAGGCCATTGAAACGGGTCAAGAGGAATCATGCGCGATCATCTGAGGTTTTATCTGGGAGATGAACTTATCGAGGTGGCGACCTGCGCGCCAACCCTGAGCCTGCTTGATTGGCTGCGGCTGGATCAGCACCGCACCGGCACGAAAGAGGGCTGCAATGAGGGCGATTGTGGTGCCTGCACGGTCGTTATCGGCAAAATTGAGCAGGGGCGGCTGGTTTATCGCGCGGTCAATGCCTGCATTCTGTTTTTGCCCATGCTGGATGGCTGCCAGATTCTCACAGTTGAGCACCTGAAAAGCGCCGGCGAACTTCATCCCGTGCAGCGGGCTATGGTGGCGTTTCATGCCTCGCAATGCGGCTTCTGCACGCCGGGCATTGTCATGTCGCTGTTCGCGCTCTGGCTGAATGAAAACCGGCCCCTCACCGCGCGGGTCGAGGATGTGCTGGCGGGCAATCTGTGCCGCTGCACCGGATATCGGCCCATCGTAGAGGCCGCTTTGCAAATGTATGATTTTGGTGAGCGGGCTCAGGACAGGTTTATCTTGAATCAGCTGGAGGTCGAGGCCAGATTGCTCGCCTTGCAGGACGAGACTATTTTACGGGTTTCTGACGGTGTTTCAACGCTTTATGCCCCCGCCAAGCTCGATGATCTGGCCCAGTTGGTGCAAAGCCACACGGGCGCGACGCTGGTGGCGGGTGCAACCGACGTCGGCCTGTGGGTGACAAAAGGCTTTCGGAAATTAGAGCCGGTGATTTTGCTCAATCGCGTGGCCGCTTTGCGCGAAATGACCGAAACTAACGAGGTCATCCGCTTTGGCGCGATGGTGCCGCTGACGCAGGTGCATAAGGTTCTTGGCGCGCAGCATCCGCAGATTGCTGAGCTTTTGCGGCGCTTTGGCTCGGAACAGGTGCGCAATTCCGGCACAATCGGCGGTAATATTGCCAATGGCTCGCCCATTGGTGATCTGTCGCCGGTGTTGCTGGCTTTGGGCGCGCGGCTGGTACTGCGCTGCGGCGAGGTTGAGCGCGTCTGTGCATTGGATGAGTTTTTCATCGCCTATAAGCAGCAAAATATAAGCGCGGGAGAATTTGTGCTGCGCATTGAGGTGCCCAAGCTCAAGCCCAATGCCCTGCTGCATATTTCAAAAATTTCAAAACGCTTTGATGAAGATATTTCAACTGTTTGCGGGGCGTTTTATCTTGAACTTGAACAGGGCAGGGTCAAGACCGCGCGCCTTGCTTATGGCGGCATGGCGGCCACCCCCAAACGTGCCCGCACCGCTGAGGCGGCGCTCATTGGCAAGCCCTGGTCCCAGCACAGCGCGGCAGACGCTGCTTTGGTGTTGAGTATGGATTTTTCGCCGCTGTCGGATATGCGCGCCAGCGCCGCCTATCGCGGCACCGTGGCCGCCAATTTGATCAGGCGCTTTGCGCTGGAAACTCTGGAGCCGAATGTGGAGACGCGCGTGACCCGTATGGGAGGTCATCATGCTTAAAGACATGGATTTTCAAGAGGTTAAGGGCGGCGTCGGGCAGGGCGCCTATCACGAATCCGCCCAAAAGCATGTTTCGGGCGAGGCGATTTATATTGATGATATGCCGGAGCCGCAGGGCCTGCTGCATGTGTATTTCGGCCTGTCCGACCGCGCCCATGCCACGCTTTTGAACGTTGATCTTGCGGCGGTGGCGCAGGCGGCGGATGTTGTGGGTGTTCTCACTGCGGCTGATATTCCCGGCGTCAATGATATTTGTCCCGTCGGCCTGCATGATGAGCCGGTGTTCGCCACCGATAAGGTGATGTTTCACGGCCAGCCGATTTTTGCGGTTGTGGCCAAAACGCGCGCTGCGGCGCGTGCTGCCGCGCGCCTTGCCAAAATAGATTATGCGGATTTGCCCGCCCATCTTGATGTGGCGGCGGCACGGAATGCTGGCGGGGATCTGGTGACCGCGCCGCTGAAACTTGAGCGCGGCGATGTCGATAGTGCTTTTGCCCATGCGCCGCACCGGCTCAAAGGCTCAATGAACATCGGCGGGCAGGACCATTTCTATCTCGAAGGACATATTGCTCTGGCGGTGCCGGGCGAGGATGACGCGGTGACGGTCTATTCCTCGACGCAGCACCCGTCCGAAGTGCAACACATGGTGGCGCATGTGCTGGGTGTGGCCTCTAATGCGGTGACGGTTGAGGTTCGCCGTATGGGCGGCGGCTTTGGCGGCAAGGAAACGCAGTCCAATCTCTTTGCCTCTGTGGCGGCTTTGGCCGCTAAAACCTTCAACCGCGCTGTCAAATGCCGACCCGATCGCGACGACGATATGATCATGACCGGCAAAAGGCATGATTTTGTCGTTGATTATGAGGTGGGCTATGATGATGCAGGGCGCATTCTCGCGGTTGATCTGACTTACGCGGCGCGTTGCGGTTTTTCGGCGGATTTGTCGGGGCCAGTGACTGACCGTGCGCTGTTTCACTGCGACAATGCTTATTTTTACCCCGCTGTGCGGGCGGTGTCGCAGCCTTTGCGCACGCATACTGTGTCCAACACGGCGTTTCGCGGCTTTGGCGGGCCGCAGGGCATGGTGGGGGCCGAGCGCATTATTGAGGAAGTGGCCTTTGCGGTGGGCAAAGACCCGCTGGCCATTCGCAAGCTGAATTCTTATGGCAAATTCAGCCAGAACATCACGCCTTATCATCAGGAGGTGAGCGACAATATTATTCAGGAGCTGGTGAGTGAGCTTGAGGACAGCGCCCATTATGCGCAGCGGCGCGCCGCCATTCGCGCGGCCAATGCAACCAGTCCGATCATCAAGCGCGGCATTGCGCTGACGCCGGTGAAATTCGGCATTTCCTTCACCGCCACGTGGTATAATCAGGGCGGCGCGCTGGTGCATGTTTATACGGATGGTTCAATTCAGGTTAATCATGGCGGCACCGAGATGGGGCAGGGGC
>DAIMHB010000122.1:0-6275 GCA_036723545.1 Beijerinckiaceae bacterium | reverse complement strand
CACCGGTACAGGGGATTCGCTGCGCAATGCCCCCTTCACCGATCAGGCCATGCAGTCCATGCTGGATCATGTCGGGGTGAATGTGCGCGGCGCCTCGCTGCGCGCGCGCAATGTGGCGGGTGTGATGGTGACAGCCGATCTGCCCGCAGGCGCGGCGCGCGGCTCGCGGGTGGATATTACGGTTTCGGCTATTGGCGATGCCACCTCGCTGCAAGGGGGCACATTGATCATGACACCCTTGCAGGGCGCGGATGGCGAGATTCATGCAGTGGCACAGGGCGCCATTGCCATTTCCGGTTTTGCCTCGCAGGGACAGGCTGAAATTCTGACGCAGGGCGTGCCCACTGTGGGCCGCATTGCCAATGGCGCGATTGTTGAAAAGGAAGTGCCGGATAATTTTGGCACAGCCCGTTCGTTTATGCTGGATTTAAAAAATCCGGATTTTAAAACCGCCATCCGCGTAGCCGATGCGATCAATGCCTACTCCGTGCATAATTATCATATGAAAAGCGCCTTCGAGAGTGACAATCACGCGGTAGCGGTCACCATTCCGGCGGGTGTCGGGCCGGTGCGCTATATGTCCGAAATTGGCGACCTGCCGGTTCAGCCGGATATGACCGCACGCGTGGTGGTGGATGAACGCACCGGCACGATTGTTATCGGGCAGGATGTGACCATCTCCACTGTGGCGGTCACACATGGCAATCTGACCGTGCGGGTGACCGAGCAGCCCAAGGTCTCACAGCCCAATGCCAAATCCAAGGGGCAGACGGTTGTTGTGCCCGACACAATGATTGATGCGATGCAGGATGGCGGGCGTCTGGCCATTCTGCACGGGGTCAATTTGCAGTCGCTGGTGCGCGGCCTCAACCAGATCGGCCTGAAGCCTGTTGATATTATTGCTATTTTACAGGCAATCAAAACAGCCGGTGCCCTGCAGGCCGATCTGGTCGTGCAATAGGCCTGATCAGGTTCGCACAAGACTTAAACTTTAAAGTTAAAACTGTCTTACCGCTGCTGTGGCGGCATATCTGCCCTTTTGCGCACCAACACTCTGGTTTTTCCTGATGATCGCTTTTCTCCGGCATGTTTCATGTGTGTGTATGGTTGCACTGGGTGTGGCCGGCGGGGCCGCACAGGCCGGCGAAGCAGATCCGGCTGAAAAATCGGCCGCAAACAAAGCGCCGGTGGTCAAGCCTTCGCCCGCGCCTGAGCCAGCGCTGATTCCCGATGTGGCCACGTATTGCCAGAATCTCGTGCCGACCATCACCAATGCCAAGGCGGTGGCTGAAACCGCACAGCTTATGAAATTGCAGTCTGAAATTGCCCTGCGCATGACGGAGCTGGAGGCCAGAAAGGCCGAGGTGGAAGCGCTGGTGAAGCAGCATGAGGCGTTTCTGCGGCTGGCCGACGAGGGAAAAATCGCCATTTATCTGAAAATGAAGCCGGATGCTGCCGCCGCACAGCTGGCCATGATGGATGAAACACTGGGCGCGGCCATTATTGCCAAATTACCGCCCCGCAGCGCCAGCCTCATTCTGGCGGAAATGCCCGCCGAGCAGGCCGCGCGCCTCACCTCGGCGCTTGCAGGCCCAAAAGATACGGACAAACACTTATGAAGCGCCCGCAGTCATGAAACACAATCCCTCTTGCGTGAATATTCCTCTGCGGCTGTTGCTGCTTGTGTCGGGCTGTCTTCTGGCGGGCTGCGGGCCGCAACTGGCGGATTTCCATCAGGAACCGGCCATGTCGCCTGTGGGCAGCGGGCTTGCGGCCACGACTGAGGTGAACAGCAAGGCTGTCAAACCAATCAGGCCGCATGGCGTATCCTTATGGGACGAGCATAGCGCCGGGCTGTATCAGGACGGGCGCGCGGTCAAGCCGGGTGACATTCTCACCGTGAATATTTCCATCAATGACAAGGCCACCTTTGACAATACATCAACCCGCTCGCGCGAGGCCAAGGCCACATCAAGCTGGACACTGACTTTGCCAGCTTCTGTGGCGGGCAGCACCGATCTTGAGTCAAAATCCTCGACCAATGGCACCGGCACAGTGGATCGCGCTGAAAAAATCCAGCTCGCCGTGGCGGCTGTTGTCACGGATGTTCTGCCCAATGGCAATCTGATCGTGTCCGGCTCGCAGGAGGTGCGGGTGAATTTTGAAATGCGCGTTCTCACCGTTGCCGGCATTGTCCGCCCGTCCGATGTCGCCAAGGACAATACAGTGGCTTACGACAAAATCGCCGAGGCCCGCATTTCCTATGGCGGGCGCGGACGCCTGAGCGAGGTGCAGCAGCCGTCAGCCGGGCAGCAGCTTTACGATATTTTCTGGCCTTTCTAGCTGGCCTGCCCGCATCCGGGGGCCTGGTTTCAACACAGGAGAATAGTGTGGCCGCCCAGCCAGACGCAGACAAGACTGAGGGCCATAAACCTTCTTTCATAACCCAGGCCATAGGCGTGGGCATTGCCACGCTGCTTGCCGCGGCAGCGGGGGGCGGTTCAGCCTATTATCTGGTTCGCAAGGCCGAAGCGGGTCGCGTCATGCCTGCACCCACCGTCACCACACAGAACGCCCCGGCCCGAGAGTCACCTGGAAAAGAAGCCGAGGCCAAGCCCGCCCCGCTCAAGGACGCAGCCGCTGCACCCGTCGAGGCCGAGGCACTGACAGCATTGCCCGTTCCTGTTGTGCTGACCAACCTTGCGGATCCAGCCAGCGTATTTGTCCGGCTGGAGGCGGATATGATTATGAATGCCAAATCAGCCCAAAACACGGCGGCGCTGGCTTCGGAAATTTCCGGAGATTTTATGGCCTATCTGCACAGCCTGAGCTCAGCCAGCTTTGAGGGGCCAAGCTCGTTTCTTCAGCTGAAAGAGGATCTGACAGACCGGGCGCAAACCCGTTCCAAGGGCTTGGTGCGTGAAATTATAATCAGAGGGCTAGTTGTGAAATGAATTCGTTCAAAATCCGGTTTGTCATGGTCAGTGCGGCCATTGTTTTGATGTTGCTGTGCATGGCTGGTGCCGCACTGGCCCAGCAGGCTCCGGGCAATCTGCTCTCGAACAGTCCTGTAACGGGCCGTGCGATTGAGCTCGCCAGTGTCATGACCATTCTGTCGCTGGCGCCCGGCCTTGTGGTGATGATGACCAGCTTCACCCGTTTTGTCATCGCCTTTTCGTTTCTGCGCTCCAGCATCGGTTTGCAATCCACACCCGCCAATCTGGTTCTGATCAGCCTGTCGATGTTCATGACCCTGTATGTGATGGCACCGACCTTTGATCAGGCCTGGGGCATGGGCATTCGCCCGCTGATGACTGCGCAAATCAGCGATATGGAGGCCTATAGCAAAATTTCGGCGCCTTTCCGCAGCTTCATGCTGAAGCAGGTGCGGCCCAAGGACTTGCAACTCTTCGAGGACCTCAGCCGGACTGACGCCACGCCCGCAGCACAGCCGGGTGAGGAAGAGCAGGTGGATATGCGCACGCTGGTGCCCGCTTTCATGATTTCGGAATTGCGGCGCGGCTTCGAGATCGGCTTTCTGATCGCACTGCCCTTTCTGGTGATTGATATGATTGTGGCGACAGTCACCATGTCGATGGGCATGATGATGCTGCCGCCATCTGTGATTTCCCTGCCGATCAAGGTTTTGTTTTTTGTGCTGGTGGATGGCTGGAATATCCTTGTCGGCAGCCTTGTGCGGTCGGTGTATTAAATCTGCAAAATATTCTGTAGCGTAAGTCTTTATTAAGAAATACAACTTATGGTTGCCATACAAAGAGTTGGTCGCCAAAAAATATGACCCAAAGGCATGATGCCGCCTCTTTGTTCCGGTGCAAATCCGGAATGTCCTCTCGAACACATCCCATCACAAGGACATTTAAATATGAGCAGCCTTTTAACAAATACCTCCGCCCTCACCGCCCTTCAGAATCTGGCCGCAACGCAGCGAAACCTGCAAACCACACAGAACCAGATTTCGACCGGCCTTAAAATCAGCTCTGCCGCTGACAATGCCGCTGTCTGGTCAACAGCCCAGACCATGTCGTCCGACAATGGTGCGCTGGGTTCGGTTTCCAGCTCTCTGGCTTATTCGGGGTCGATGCTGGATACATTCACCTCCGCTCTGAGCCAGGCCATCACTGTCACCAACAATATCAAGAACGACCTTGTGTCGGCTCAGCAGCCCGGTGCTGATCTCACCAAAATCCAGACCGACATTGCCGCACAGCAATCTGCGCTGAAGAGCATTTCCGGTTCGGCCAATTTCAACGGCCAGAACTGGCTCTCCAATGACATTACAGCCGCGACAGGTGATAGCGGCAGCCAGAGCCTTGTGGCGTCTTATAATAATAAATCCGGCGTCGGATTCCTTACCGTGAGCACATCCGCAACCCAGTTGATTGATACATCTACGGGCTCGGGCACAGCAACTGACACGGGCATTTTGTCCAAGAAAGGGGCTACCGCAACGGGCGTATCGGTTCTGACGATGGACGTGACCTCACTGACGACGACAAACTCGCTGGCGAATATGCTGAAAGACGTGAATACGGCTCTCGGCAGTCTGGATACGGCGGCTTCAACCATTGGTTCGGCCCGCTCCAATGTCACCACCCAGTCGAGCTTTATTTCCAGCTTGCAGAACTCCCTGACAGCCGGCGTGGGTTCGCTGGTGGATGCGGATATGAATGCGGCTTCGACCCGCCTTCAGGCCTTGCAGACCCAGCAGTCGCTCGGTGTGCAGTCGCTGAGCATTGCCAACCAGAACACCTCGATGATCATGAAGCTGTTCGGTGGTTAGTAACCGCTTTTAACCCATCTTTTCAGACGAATAAAGCCGCGATCCCGCAGGGGTTGCGGCTTTTTATATGGCCGAGCCCCTGTTTTACAACGCCCGCGCAAGGTTCGTCCCGCAAACTTGCCTGATCGTGAATGGATGAATTGCGGATGATGATGGCGTTCTGGGCGCAGATTGAAAAATTGGGACAAAGTCTGCTCGGGCTGGGCGCGCGGCGCCTGATTGCGCTGGGGCTGATCGGCGTTGCGGTTTTCGCTTTTGTCGGCATTGCCAGTTATTATCTCAGCCGCCCCAGCATGGAGGTGCTCTAT
The DNA here is from genome assembly GCA_036723545.1 of Beijerinckiaceae bacterium. Classification (GTDB taxonomy): domain Bacteria; phylum Pseudomonadota; class Alphaproteobacteria; order Rhizobiales; family Beijerinckiaceae; genus JANXSV01. The sequence continues at coordinate 1,166 of DAIMHB010000122.1, read as the reverse complement.
GCCGGCCTTGACCGCGATGACATTGGCCGCATCGGCTCAGCGCTGAAAGAGGCGGGCATTGCCTATGACATCAGTGCCGATGGCACTGCGGTGCTGGGCCGCTATGGCGAATCGGCGCAGGCGCGCATGTTGCTGGCGGAAAAGGGCCTGCCCCACGGCGCCAATGCCGGCTATGAGCTGTTCGACAAGGTGGGTTCGCTCGGCCTCACCTCCTTCATGCAGGATGTGACGCGGGTGCGCGTGCTTGAGGGCGAGCTGGCGCGCACCATCCAGCTCATCAGCGGTGTGCGGGCCGCGCGCGTGCATATTGTGCTCTCCGATGAGGGCTCCTTCCGCCGCACGCCGCAGCCGCCATCGGCTTCGGTGATCATCCGCACCAGTTCCAGCAGCCCCGGCGAGATTGCAAATACCATCCGCCATCTTGTGGCCGCAGCCGTGCCGGGCATGACCACGGATCAGATCACGGTGCTGAGCACGGATGGTCATGTGCTGGCCTCCGGCGCTGATGCCAGCGAAGGCACTGTGGCCTCCATGCTCAATCTGGAACACAGCCTGACACAGGAGCTTGAGGACAAGATCACGCGAACGCTCTCGCCCTATCTTGGTGCCAAAAATCTTCAGGTCAGTGTATCCACCCGCATCAATACCGATAAGAAGCAAACCAACGAAACCATTTACAGCCCCGATTCGCGGGTTGAGCGCTCGACACGGGTGATCAAGGAAACCCAGACGGCGCAAAATTCCAATGCTTCGGCGGCAACCAGCGTCGATAAAAATCTTGTTCAGGAAAAAACCTCACCGGCCGAGGGTAAAAACTCGAATGAGGAAAACCAGAAGCGTGAGGAAATCACCAATTATGAATTGTCGTCGAAAACCATTTCGACAGTGAGCAATGGATATTCGGTGCAGAGCCTGTCGGTTGCCATCATGATCAATCGCGCCGCGCTGGTGGCGGCGCTGGGCGACAAAGCCCCGCCTGATGCCCTTGACAAGCGCCTCAACGAACTTGAGCAGCTTGTGATCTCCGCCGCCGGCCTGCAAAAGGAACATGGCGACACCATCAAAATCACGGCTGTGGATTTTACCGACACATCGCTTGATCTTGCCCCTGTGGCCCCGCCCTCGGTCTTTGAGCTGATGTTGCGTCAGTCGGGCAGTGTGATCAA
>DAIMHB010000121.1:0-6282 GCA_036723545.1 Beijerinckiaceae bacterium | reverse complement strand
ATTCTAAAAATTAATAAATTAATAAAATCATTTTAAATCAAAATTGATTTCCTAAAAGGTTGAGTGAAATCCGAATCAACACTTTTGCAACTTTATGTGTAAATTTCAAACTCTTAGCATTTGTATAAGCCCCCTGACGGGCGCGGCGGGCGCGCACATGATACCGCCGCAGTTCGGATCGTGAGATTCAGCTGTGAATTCCGGTTGCCTTTACAAGAGTTTCAACTAAACCCTTTTCTTAATGACCAAGCCAGAACGGCACGGGCCCGAAGGCCCTGTCCATCGGAACATGAAATGACCGGAGCCAAAACCACAACAGGCATTGAAAATATTCGCTTTTCTGTCGCACCCATGATGGATTGGACAGATAAGCATTGCCGTGCCTTTCACCGCCTTTTGTCACGCCGCGCCCGGCTTTATACCGAGATGGTGACCACCGGTGCGCTGATCCACGGCCCGCGCGCCCGCCTGCTGGATTATAATGCGCAGGAACACCCCGTAGCCTTGCAGCTTGGCGGCTCAAATCCGGCGGATCTGGCCTTTTGTGCCAGACTGGCGGAAGATATGGGCTATGACGAGGTCAATCTGAATTGCGGCTGCCCGTCCGACAGGGTGCAGAATGGTGCTTTTGGCGCCTGCCTGATGGCCGAACCCGCCTTGGTGGGCGCATGCGTGGCCGCAATGAAAGCCGCGGTGAAGATTCCTGTCACCGTTAAATGCCGTATTGGCATCGACGAACAAGATCCCGAAATCGCATTGCGGGCTTTTGTGGCCGCGTCGCTAGAGGCGGGAGCGGATTTTCTGATCATCCATGCCCGCAAGGCCTGGCTCAAAGGCCTGAGCCCGAAGGAAAACCGCGATATTCCGCCGCTCGACTATGCACTTGTGCATCAGATCAAGGGTGAAAATCCGCATATTCCGATTATCCTCAATGGTGGCCTGACCACGCTGGCGCAAAGCCTGCCGCATTTGGCGCAGCTTGACGGCGTCATGCTGGGGCGGGCCGCCTATCATAATCCTGAATTGCTGCTGGAGGTTGACCCGCTGTTTTATGGGGAAGCCGCACCCCATAGCGATGCCTTTTCGGCATTGGAAGCCTATGAGCCCTATATTGCGGCTGAGCTGGCCAAAGGCGTGCGCCTGCATGACATCACCCGTCATCTGCTGGGCCTGTTTACCGGCAGGCCGGGGGCACGCGCCTTCCGGCGGCATCTGGCTGTGGAAGCACCCCGGCACGGAGCGGGGCTTGATGTGCTGCGCGAGGCTGTTGACTTGGTGAAAACCGCGGGCGAATTCATGGCCCGCGACACCACAGCCGCCGCTTAAGCCGATTTCGAATCGCGCAGTTTACGGCGTTGCGAGGGAAGAAAGCGGCCAGACTCCCGCACGGACATCTGCTTCAGACGGGCGGGCAAGGTCGCCATAATGTCCAGCCGCTCAGGCTCTGTGAGGCCTGACCACTGGCTGATTTCATCTATTGAGCGGCCACAGCCAATGCACAGGCGCAGGCTTGGCTCAATGACGCAAAGTTTAATGCAGGGCGTGGAGATGCTCATACCCAGCCTTATGCCACCAGCAAGGCCACAAGAAAAGCCATTTCAGCGACTTGCTGCGTTGCGCCCGCCACATCGCCGGTTTGCCCGCCAATCTGCGCCTGTGACAGGCGTGTCAGGCCAAAACTGGCAACCGTCGCACAGGCCAGCGCCAGAAACGCATGACCAAACCCAAATGGCCCCAGTCCGGTAAAAAGAAGGGTCAGTCCCAATATATAAAGCGCAATCCAAACCTGTGTGGACGCCAGCGGACGGGCAGCCGAGGCTGCCGCGCCATCCACACGCGCAGGTGCCAGCAGGCACAGCGGCATAAGACATAACCCGCGTGACAGACTTGCCGCAGCAATAACCGCGCCCATCGCCGGATATATGCCAAAATCAGCCAGAAACGCCGACACGGCCACCACACGAATCAAAACAGAGAACACCAGCGCCAGCACACCATAAGAACCAAGCCGGCTGTCCTTCATGATCTCCAGTTTGCGCGCAAGGGTGCGCCCGCCGCCAAAGCCGTCGGCAATATCTGCAAGGCCATCCTCATGCAATCCGCCGGTCATCAGCGCCAGCGCAGCATACATAATGGCCCCGTTGATCAGCGGCGGCAGATGCAGCGCATGGCCGACCAGCACAATCAGCGCACCCGCCATGCCCACCACCATACCGGCGAAAGGCAGCATCCGCACCGCGATTTTAAAATCGAGCATGGCATGAATATCCCTCTCGAAAGGGAGGGCCGGCAGCGGCAACCGCGTGAAAAATCGCAGGCACGCCATGAGATCACAAATGGACTGTTTCAGAATGCCCGCCAATGGATGCCCCTCAGGTTGATAGTGACATGAACACGAAAACTCTCAGCCTGTCCTAATCGACTTTTGCGGCCAAGCAAGCCATAATGCGCACAAAGACAGTTCTGGGTGGACAATGGCAACCGATATAGCGACGCGCGTTTATGATCATACTTTTCGCATTGATCCGATTGTGCGCACCTTGCTGGATACGGATTTTTACAAATTGCTGATGCTCCAGATGATCTGGAAAATGCACGGCGACAAGCGTGTGACCTATCAGGTCATCAACCGCTCCACCCATGTCCGGCTGGCCGATATTATCGACGAAGCCGAACTGATTGACCAGCTTGACCATGCCCGCACCCTGCGCTTTGCCAAAAATGAGCTGATCTGGCTGGCGGGCAACACATTTTATGGCACCAAACAGATTTTTGAACCCGCTTTTATGGAATGGCTGGCGCAATTCAGCCTGCCTGAATATGAGCTGCACAAGCGTGATGGCCAGTATGAGCTGCGCTTTGAAGGCTCATGGGCCGCCTCGACCATGTGGGAAATTCCGGCGCTGTCCATTTTCAACGAGTTGCGCGCGCGAGCTGCCCTGCGCCACATGAGCCGCTTTGAGCTGGATGTGCTCTATGCCCGCGCCAAGGCCAAGCTCTGGCTTAAAGTGGAACGCCTGCGCGCGCTCAAAAAGGAGGGGCCGCTGCGCCTCTCCGACTTTGGCACCCGCCGCCGTCATGGCTTTTTATGGCAGCGCTGGTGCGTGGAGGCGATGCAGGAGGGGCTGGGCGACAGTTTTCTGGGCACATCCAATGTCAAATTTGCTATGGACCTCGGCCTTGAGGCCATAGGCACCAATGGCCATGAATTGCCGATGGTTTATGCCGCCTGCGCCACCGATGATGAGGCGCTGCGTCAGGCACCCTATTCGGTGCTGCGCGACTGGGCCAAAATGTATGGCGGGAATCTGCTCGTCATTCTGCCGGATGCCTTTGGCACAACATCCTTTCTCGCCAGCGCTCCCGACTGGGTGGCCGACTGGAAAGGCGCAAGACCTGATTCAAAACCACCGATCGAGGGCGCCGAGGAAATTTTGCGCTGGTGGCGCGCGCGTGGCCGCGACCCTAAAGACAAGCTGATCGTGCTCTCCGACGGCATGGACATTGATTCCATCGAAACCTCGGTACGCCGTTTCCGTGATGAGGTGAACCTGTCCATCGGCTGGGGCACAAACCTCACCAATGATTTCAAAGGCTGTGTGCCCAATGGTGCGGATGACGCCCTGAAGGCCATTTCACTGGTGTGCAAAGTGGTGGATGCCAATGGCCGCCCGGCTGTCAAACTCTCGGACAATCCGGCCAAAATCACCGGCCCGGAGGCGGATGTGGCGCATTACCGCCGCGTATTCGGCACAAGAGGAATGCAGGAAATGCCGGTTGAGGTGTGAGAACAGATACCCACACCTCTGAATTTGACCTCACTCTGTTCAAAGGGTGAGGCGCAAAGTCGAGACGAACAGGCCCGCTTGCGGCTAGCGCCGTTTGCCGTCGCGCCGCGCGCGGCCACCACCTTCAGGGCTTGGCTCTGACGGCGGCGAAGTCAGGGGCCCAAGCTTTTCAATAATCTGCGCAAGGCTGGGGCGTTCATGCTTGTGGTAAGCATCCAGCGCTGCGCGCATGGCGGCCAGATGCTTGGGCGAATTGCCGCAACAGCCGCCGACGATCCGCGCGCCGCTGTCCAGCGCCAGCGCCGCATAATCGGCCATCAGCTCCGGCGTGCCGGAGTAGTGAATATGGCTGCCATGCCATTGCGGAATGCCGGCATTGGCCTTGGCAATCACATTCAGGCCGGGCTGGGCTGCGGTCATGGCGCTGATCGAAGCCACGAGATCGCTGGCCCCTACCCCGCAATTCGCCCCCACTGCTACAGGCGGCGGCGACAATTCAGCGACAAAATTGGCCAGCTGATCGGGCAGAATGCCCATCATGGTGCGGCCTGCCGTGTCAAAACTGGCGGTGATTGTATAGGGAATGCCCACAGCAATGGCAGCGCGGGCGGCAGCGCGGATTTCTTCCAGCGAGGACATGGTTTCAATCCATGCCACATCGGCGCCGCCCTCTTTTAATCCGCGCATCTGCTCGGCAAAAATGGCCACGGCCTCGTCTTCGGTCAAAGGCCCCAGCGGCGCAAGCAAATCGCCCGTCGGGCCAACTGAGCCCGCCACAACAACGGGACGACCGGCCCTGTCAGCCACTTCGCGGGCAAGGCGTGCACCGGCAACATTCAGCTCATGCACACGCCCTTCGGCCTTATGCAGCATCAGACGGCGGGCATTGCAGCCAAAAGTGTTGGTGAGGATGATGTCCGCGCCCGCATCGACAAAATCCTGATGCAGGCCCTGAATTTTCGCAGGCTGGTCAACATTCCACAATTCCGGCGCATCGCCCGATTGCAGGCCACGCTCGAACAGATTGGTGCCGGTGGCACCATCGGCGAGCAGGAAGGGCTTTTCATTGAGGAGTTTTTGCAGCACGACATAAACCTTTCTTTATATGGAATTACAAAGCGAGGCTTGGGCGCAAAAGTCAAGGGTGATGTAAAAAACCCTTGCTATTTCTCAGGCCGATTTTTGCGCTGAAATCACAAAAGGGCGAAAGCTGCCGAAACTCACGGCTGATAAAATCATGTCCTTGATCGGATTTACAACCAGTTTCACATTGGCAAATCCAAGATCTGCGAGCCTGGCCTGATAGGCCTCTCTGAATTCAATGTCGGCCAAGATAATTTGACCATCGGGGCGCAAAACTCTCGCCATTTCTTCCAATGCGGTGGTTCGTTCACTTTCTTTTTCAAGGTTATGAACAACCCAATGGGACAGAACCACATCAAAGCTTTGGTCGGCAAAAGGCAGTTTGCGCATATCTGCCGTTAAAACGTCGACAAGGTCAGACACATGCTCCAGTTTTGCATTTTGCAAAGGCGCTTCGCGCGTGTTGGAGGATTGATCTTTGGCCTCCCAAATATCAATGCCTGTGGCTTTGCCCGTAGTTAAGCGGCGAGCCGCGGCAACAAGCATCAGCCCGCGCCCGCAACCCACATCCAGAACCTGCTCGTCCCCGCGCCAGTGTATGAAATCGAGATAGACCTCGCGTTGACGAATTTTTTCAATTTTGCTGCCGTAAAGCATATAACTGCCCATGCCGAGCAGATAGACCGAGGCCAGAGCCAATATACATATAAGCTAGGACACAGGCCAAAACACAATCGTCAGCACGAAAAGCGCAAGGGCAATAAACCCCGATGTGAGGAAGAAGCGCACAAGCCCCGGGGCGTCAATTCCATAATCAGGCTTTATGGTGGCTGTGCGCATATATGGCATACCTTTGTGTTCTGTTTTCTTTATTAGGTAAAACAGCCAAACACAGAATCAAGACATGCGCGTGAATTACCATTGCTCAAGTTTTTCGGCATCGTCGAAAAGCTCATAAAAATCGGACTTGTCAGCCACAAATATATGCAGCTCTGTTTTCAGGCCCGTGGGCGGGTCAAGCGTGCCGGCCATGATGCTGATGGTGTCGCCCTCCAGCCGCCGCCAGAACAGATTGCCGCCGCAGGTGCTGCAAAAACCACGCTCAGCCACATCGGAAGAGCGATACCATGTGAGGGTGGCTTGGCATTCAAATGTGAGATCATCCTTGGCGACACGGGTGGCGGCAACAAAATTGCCGGAGGTTTTGCGGCACTGGCGGCAATGGCAGGCGTGAACATCGCGCATCGGGCCGGTGATCGTATATTTTATGCCGCCGCAAAGGCAGGAACCGGTTTTGAGCATGGCGACCTCCTTCTATTTCATAATACTCACCCGAAGGGAAATCATTGCGAGGCGGCGAAGCCGACGAACGCAATCCATAGACTTGAATGAATTGCTTCACTTCGTTCGC
>DAIMHB010000120.1:0-6315 GCA_036723545.1 Beijerinckiaceae bacterium | reverse complement strand
CGATGAGGCCGGGCGGTGCTGTGTGCACAGCCGCTTTCAGGTCTTTCATGCCTGTCTTGTGGAAAGGCGAAAAGCGCGCCTGAACATGGATCATGTCGGGACCGCTGCGCATAGCGTCAATGCGAGGCCGGATCGTGAAGGCGGGGTCATCCTCGCGCGTGAGATAAAGCACGTGCCGCCGTTTAAGTTTGGGTTCGCCGGGAAGCGAACCGCCGATCGAGAATTCTGCGGCAATTTTCATGGCGAGAAAGGATTTCCCGACACCGGGGTCGCCATCCAGAACAGTGACGATGCTGGCAGCAAGATAATAGCGCCAGAGCCACTCAACTTTTTCGGGTTCGAAGTCTGAAAGCGGGACATAAATGGGGTCTTTTGCGGTGCTCATGGAGCACCCCCGATCTTGGCGAGAATTCGGCTCAGCTCCGCGCTGAGGCGATCGCGGCGTTGCCCGTATTTCGAAATTAAGTATGGGCTGCGCCAGACCACGGCGGCGATTTCATCGGGGAGGGCACCCGCCTCATGCAGGGCCGAGATGATCATGAATACGCAGCGCGACCGATCTTGGCTTATACACCACGCATCGGTCATCAGCCGATACATGTTGCCGCTTAACTTGGGGCGATAGCGCCGCACGACGTCCTGCCATTCGTGTCGGTGCGGATCGGCCTCGATGATGGCGGGTGCCGTGGTGGTATATTCGCGCTCTGTCCATACCCGGATCGGCTTGCCACTGTCCTCTTCGATGGATACGCCGGGCATGTCATATTCCGGCTTGTGATTGACCGTCTCGGGGACGCGCAGGAGTTTTGTGATCGACCAGCCGTTTGGATCACCGCCAAAACGGTAAGTCAGCCCCTTCGAAAGAGCTTCGGCCTCTTTCGGCTCAATCGCGCGATCCAGTTCCCAGATGCCCTGATATCGCCCCGGCGAGGTTTCGACCAAGATCGTCGGGCGAGGATCGAATTTATAGGGATCGCCGCCGTCAATATCACACCATGCGAAGGGGGTGGGCAGAGCGTGAAGGGCGAGGCGCTTGGCCTCTGCAAACGCATTGGGGCAATAATAGAGATGCCACTCCCGCGACGGATGATCTGCCAGAAAGCGCTTGAGAGCGCCGCGCTCGTGGGTGACGTCAAAGCAGCGCTCGACCCAATGATCTGTGCTGGCATTGCGGGCTGCAAGGCAGACGTAGCCTCGCGGATGCCGTTTCCAGACGCGCATCACGGCCTTGAATTGCCGCTCGACGCTGAGCGGTGGTGTTCGTTCTTGGCGCGCGCGAGGGCGCACGCGATCTTTCACGCGGTTTTGCATGTTGAAGTCTCCAGATTTGTGGGGAATGGGAGGGGCTTAAGGCCCCTCAGGCGTAGTCGGCATAGTGATGGTGGGCGCGCTCTTCCGCGCGATCGCGAAACCAAGCGGCAACTTCGTCGGACATCCAGCCAATAGATGTTCCCGCCATTCGGATGCGTCGCGGAAAGCGGCCGAGTTGCTCCCAGCGTAGCAATGAGGTGTTGCTCACTTGAATTCCCATCTTCTTAAGGTCACCTCGTGTGAGGATGATCTTCTGGGCCTCTGTCATATTCATGTTCGGATTCCTTCAAACCAGTGGGGTGAAGGAGCGCGTTCCGTTTGTCGACGAGCTGAAACTGCCCGTTATAGCCTGAAGGAGCAAGGTTATGCCTGCCAAGGTTGCGCAGACTTTGCGTGGCTCAATCCTCGCCAAGCAAAATGCCCATAGACGAAGACCCCGAGGAAATTGACCGGTCGTCTCTCAACGCAGCAGCGTAATATTCGATTGTTCTATCTCAAAGTGTTTGAGATCCTTTCGGGTAAAGATCAGTTTTGACATGCCTTCTATCTTCATATTCACGATAATCCTCCGTTGTCAGTTTCGGTTTTTGACAGCGACGTCAGGCGGCCCGTTCGCAATGGTCTGCATCGATTATGAGGCGCTCGACATGCTCAGCCCATTTCGTCAGCGCTTCGCGCTTTTCGTTGGTGTAGGCATGGCGATTATAGATGGCGGCAACGCCGGAGACGATACCGCTTTTGTGGTTGAGAACGGCCTCGATTACATGCGGCTGGATGCCGAGCATGGCCATATTGGTTGCCACGGTGCGGCTTACAATTCGCCCAATGTGATCATCAGCCAGCTATGGATGCAACGGATTGCGCGCGGCTTTCGTGAGATTTTTATTCCATATGGGCGATTTGTCCAAGTGTTTGCAGGGCTCGTACAATATTTGGCGTTAACTTACGGCCAACACTGATCCGAAAAGCGCGTTTAAATCGTCCGCTCGACGAAAAGATAGGCCCGGGCGCTATCGAAATTCCAGATGAAAGCGCTTTATAATAAAACTTCATGGCATCGAATGGGGGCGGCACTTCAATCCAAAATAAAAAACCGCCTTCCGGTGCTGTTGCTGTCGTTCCAATAGGAAAATGATCGCATATAATTTGCCGCACCGTCGCTTGTTGTGATGAGAAAACCTCACATAATCGATTAAGGTGGTGCATATACCGCCGACCCGACAAATAATCAGCGAGTATATATTGTGGAAGTATTGAAACTGTTGCCGGACGTAATTCCTGCAAAAGGCGAATATTATCCCGATGCCTCCCCGGTAGACACCAGCCAATTCGTAGTCCCGGAGACAAGGTTTTGGAGAAAGAGGCACAATAAATCGTATTGCCCGCCGGATCAAAACTGGCAAGCGGATGGATCGGGCGCTTATGAAAGCCCAGGTCGCTATAGACATCATCCTCAATCACCGGAATGCCCCGCAATGCCATTGCCTCGGCTACGGCCCGCATTGCGTCGGGTGGCATAGAAAATCCAAATGGATTTTCAAAAACCGGATTTAAAATAACAGCCTGAAACCCGATGTCATCAGCCACACGGTTCAAATCCGCAACGTCAATGCCCCTATGCGGATCGGTCGCAATTTCGATCGCGTGTAAGCCAGCAAGTTCAATTTCCTGAAGAATTCCGAAAAATGTCGGTGATTCGACCGCAACGGTGTCCCCAGGCTTGGTCACTGCTCGCAATGCAAGCGCCATTGCGTCTGTCTCACCTGTGGTAATAATAATTTCTTCCGGAGACACGGACATGCCTTTGCGGGACATCAGGCGCGCAATACCCTGCCGCAAAGCTCTTATGCCAAAAGGGCTGCGGGGCTCATATATTTTGGCTCCATGCTTTCGCAAAGCACGCACATTTGCGGCAGCCAATTCCGTCGCCGGCAACAGGCTGGGCTCGATCTCAGCGGCGCCAAGCGCGATGAGATGAGGCATAGCGAATGCTCTGAATAAATCTGTTGTCAGCGATTGAATATTTACCGGCGTAGCGAACTCGGATGAAACAGTCGCATCCGGCACATTGAGCTCTTCGCATGAATGACGCGTTTTTGCAGTTTCACGATACGCCGCAGAGACCACAAAACCAGATCGTTGCTTGGCGGTAACATAGCCGCGGGTTTCCAATTCAACCATGACACGGGTTGCGGTCGCCTGACTGATGTTCTTCTCCCGCATCATTTGACGCAGAGATGGCAATTTATCGCCAGAACTATAGGTGCCTTGTTCAATGGCCTGGATGAAAAATTCAACTATTTCTAAATAAAGAAACGAGCGCAGCGCCAATAGATATGTGCTCCCATAAAATTAATCTGCACCTATATAAAATATGAATTCTGCTTCTATCAAGTTTTGCAACCAGAATCTAATTAAACATCGAATATTGTTGTAAATACAGAAAGCCAAAATCAATGAATAAGGATTTATCACTTTCAGCAGTAGTTGCGGGATTAATAGCTGTGATTATTTCTTATGCTGGCCCGCTGGTTATCGTATTTCAGGCGGCCCATGCAGCCGGGCTTGATCACGCCACAATTTCGAGCTGGATTGGTGCAATCTCCATCGGGTCTGGCATTTCGGCCATTATTTTGAGCCTCGTCTACAAGGCCCCAATCATTACGGCTTGGTCTACCCCCGGAGCTGCGCTTCTCGTGCTGGCTTTACCGAACACACCCTATCCCGAAGCGATCGGTGCCTTTGTTTTTGCAGCAGCCGTCTGTACATTTTTGGGATTATCAGGCCTGTTTGATACATTTGTTTCACGCATCCCCAAAGCGATTGCGGCTGCCATGCTTGCTGGAATTCTGTTTCATTTCGGAACAGAAATTTTTACAGCATTTAAAGCTGAACCTAAAATTGTCGGCCTTATGATTGCAGGTTATCTGGTGGCAAAACGCCTGTCGCCGCGTTATGCAATCACGATTGTATTGGCTATTGGCCTGCTGACCTCTTTTGCAGTTGGCGAAATCCAAACTCAAGAATTAAGGCTTGAATTGGCAATCCCGATGCTGACTTGGCCACAGTTCTCATGGGCCAGCATCATCAGCCTTGGTGTGCCGCTGGCTCTGGTCACATTGACAGGTCAATTTGTGCCGGGAATTGCAGTTTTGCGCACTTTTGGTTTCGACACGCCAGCCAACCCATTGGTTTGGGTGACTTCGGGTATTTCACTGTTACTTGCCCCTTTTGGCTCTCATGGCGTGAATTTGGCGGCTATTACAGCAGCCATATGTTCGGGCTCGGAAGCACATCCGAATCCTTCCAAGCGTTATGTTGCGGGTGTAGCTTTGGGTATCTTTTATATTATTGCAGGTATTTTTGGTGCAACACTTGCTGGTCTTTTTGCGGCATTGCCAAAGGCTATGATTGCAACATTGGCGGGCCTTGCTCTGCTGGGAGCTATCGCTAACGGATTAACCTCTGCCATGGCCGATGAAAAGGCACGAGAAAGTGCCTTGATGACCTTCCTTGTGACGGCATCTGGTACATCTTTTCTTGGACTTGGCTCGGCTTTCTGGGGTCTCGTCGTTGGTTTGCTTGTTTATATAGCGCTTATGGGTCTTGCGTGCGGTAGCGGGCGTGGGAAATCTCCTGCTGTAGCATGACGATCTAATCGAAATGACGCTGTCATTACGTATTGCATCTGAATGTGATGGAAATGGCGCTGCTCAAGAGGGTGTGGCGCAGATGCCCAACCTCGCTCACGGGGGCGGGGTGTTCTATGGGTGTTTAGAATGGCGTGATTGAAGGAAAAAGAGCGTTGCAGAATGCAATGGTCTGGCCGAATAAAAACATTTATAATCAATATTTTAGATTATCAGAATGAGAGAGCCTGCAACAGGATGAAAAATATCAAAAGCGAGCTCTTAATCAGCGGGTCGTAGGTTCGAACCCTACATCACCCACCATTTTTACTGTTACTTTACAGTGATGTGGGCGCTGTTTCGCGCTCTGTTTTTCCTTATTTAACCTGTGGTTTCAGTCCGCTCGGCCTCTTTGGTTTGGGTTTAGGGTTGCATTTTAAATTTTTGCTTTCTCCGATTTGAAAAACTCCATTAAATGATACTCGGTTAATATGGGTTAACCGGCTTTATGGTTTATTTGACGTGAGGATTTCATGAACAGGTTCATTGCAAAATGTTTTGCCGGAATAATATCGCTCATTCATATTTCTACAATTCTGGCGCTGGGGGCCGCAGTATTTTATTATTATTCGGACCATAATTCAGACATCAGGCACTATCTGGAAGCCTATGGCGTGCCGGAATCTTCGTTTTTGCTTGTGACTTTGGCGGCGTTCATCGGATATGTATTGGTTATGGGGGTTTTATCGACACTTGTGGCCATCAATCAAAATCTCGAAATTCTGAATTCCAAAAGCTGAACGGTCTGGAAACTGTGGCGGGGGCGGCGTTGCACCCGCCCGTTCCAGAGGCAAGAGCATGGATGCAAGAGCATGAATGGTTGTGTTGGGTTTCGGCCTATCTGGCCATGATGAGGGGTTTTACGCCGCAAAATCTGTGGCTGAGCGCTGTTAAAAAATTCATTAACCAAATTGGGACTAGACTTAAGGCTGGGACATAAGGAAACTGCTCCAGACCGAACTTAAGGGTCATGGGCCATCAACATACGGATTTAAGAGTGCAGCACAGTGTCGAGCGATCTCTGGAGGCTTTGACAGGCGGTGCTCTTGCCGAAGACAGTTTTTTTGCGCAAATCGGCGGCATGGTTGAGGCCTTCTGGGCCTCGCGCCAGTGCAAAAAATTGTTAGGACTGGGATTTTTTCTGGCTTTGGTGATTTCGGCTACAGCCTATGGCCAGATTCGCCTCAATGCCTGGAACCAGCCCTTTTATGATGCGCTTGCGGGCAAGGATATGCCGGCCTTTCTGAGCCAGATTGCGATTTTTGGTGGCTTGGCCGGCCTGTTGCTGGTGTTGAATGTCAGTCAGGTCTGGCTG
>DAIMHB010000119.1:0-6348 GCA_036723545.1 Beijerinckiaceae bacterium | reverse complement strand
AATCACCGCCTCGGCCCGTTCGTCTGCTTCGCATACCGGAGTTTTGTCAGATTTATACCGGACATGCGGGCCGGCACGGCGCACTTCCAGAATCTCGGCTCCGGCAAGCAGAACCAGTTGCGCGCAGATCTCGCCGGCATGGGCGCGCTGTGCGTCGGTCAGCGGCTGAGTGGAGGACATTGAGGAAACGATCAAGGCTATAAACTTTTTAAAATGGCCGCAGATCATCTGCTCTGGCCGCTATGTTGAAACAAGGTGTATTTAAACAGCAAAGATACAAAACATTCACAGAATCAAGTAACTTTTATAAGTTACTGTATGAGTCGGTTGCAGCGTCCAGCGCTCCTTATCTTTGTTAGAGACCATAACGGAATTTTATAATGACCAAAATAACCCTTGATCCGCTTGATCTTGCTGCACTTCTCTGTTCGCGCGTCTGCCATGATGTGATCAGCCCTGTCGGGGCCATCGCCAATGGTCTGGAAATGCTTGAGGATGAAAAAGACCCCGACATGCGGGCTCTGGCGCTTGATCTCGTCAAAAAGAGCTCAGCCAAAGCCTCGGCCCAGTTGCAGTTCTGCCGTCTGGCCTTTGGCGCGGCGGGCTCTGCCGGTGCCGATATTGACTCAGGTGATGCGCAGAATGTCGCCAATGGCCTGCTCTGTGATGACCGCACCCGCCTCAACTGGCAGGTGCCGCGCGCCTATATGCCCAAGAACAAGGTCAAGCTGCTGCTCAACCTGTGTCTGATTGCCGCCAAGGCTATCCCGCGCGGCGGACTGATCGATGTGTCCGTTTCAGGACAGGGCGACGATATGTTTGCGATTATCGAGGCATCGGGTCCGAATATGCGTCTGGCGCAGGGTGTTGCCGCGCTGCTGGAAGGACAGGGAGAGGCCCATGTCGACGCCCATTCCATCCAGCCTTATTACACGGCGCTGGTGGCACAGGCCGCCAATATGAGCCTGAAGGCCCGCGCCGAATCAGACCGCATCGTGTTTGAGGCCATGCCGGTGAAGGGTGACATTGCTCTGGCCTCCTGACTCGGCTTAAATTCGCTGGAACCTGCGCCGCAGCGCCATTTTCCAGCGGCGCAGGCGGTTCAGCTTCCAGAACCGCGTCCAGCGTGTCAGCAGATGCGCCAGCGGATAAAGCCGCATGGCCCGTTGCGCCAGCGCCAGAACATCTGTCGGCCGATCAGCCAGCACGTCGGCCGCCACCGCATAAAAGGCAAAGGTAAAGGGCGAGGTGCGCGATTCAAACAAATGAAAAACGCCGCCCCGATAAAAAGTGCCCACACCATACAGCGCCTCACCCGCCAAAGACCATTTCGGAATCAGACAGGCCCAGGGCGCGAGATATTCAATCCGGACGCCAGCCGCACGGGCGCGGTCATGCACCGTCTGGGCTATATCGCCTGTTGAATTTGCACAAAAGCTCGGTTGTCCCAAATCTGTCCATAGACGTTTGGATATGGCCAGAAACATCGGCGCGGTAAAAATCCGGCTCGGGTCTATATGGGTGCTGACCTGTGCGCAGCCGATCAGCCCGCCCGCCTCAGCCACAGCAAAGGCCTCCTCAACGATTTTGCCATTGGTGGGGAAACAGTCAATATCCACACAGAGCATAATGTCATCATCACCGAGCCCGGACATGATACGGTCAAGAAACAGCCCGTGATTGAGGCCGGTTTCACAAGTCTGCTCAATCTCATAGCCAAGATGACGAAAAACAGCCGCCTGTGTACGGACCATGCGCGGGTCAATATTTTCCCAATGCAGGGTTACAATCCGGCGATGGGCTGCTGCATTCATCTGTGCCATGACTTAATCTCCCGCCGGTTGCAGATGAGCGGCCATAAAAAAGGGACCACAACCCGTGTTGTGATCCCTTTTAAAGGTAAAGTCTTTACAAATTCAGACTTTTTTAATGGTGGTGATTCCGGCAAAGCGATTGTTGAAGCGCGAGAGGCGGCCACCGCGATCCATCAGCTGGGCCGAACCGCCGGTCCATGCCGGATGAGTGTTGGGGTCAATGTCGAGATTGAGCGTGTCACCTTCGGCACCATAGGTGGAGCGGGTAATATATTCGGTCTTGTTGGTCATTACCACTTTGATGAGGTGATAATTGGGGTGTGTATTCTCTTTCATGTCGTCAATCCTTGAGGCCTTCTCAACCCCGGGGCTGAGACCAAAACTCTTGTTCATCCAAAATGCAAAACAACGGCCAAGACAAGCCGAAACCCTGCCAGTTCAGAATGGAAGTGCGCCTCTATAGCGCAGCCTGCGTGCGGAAACAAGATGCCTTGCGTTGTTTTGGCTGCGGATATTTTTTTGCCCAAAATCCAGCAAAAGGGTGCATCGCAGCAATTATCTGGTTATATCATAGACATGACCGACCAGAATTCCGCCAAAACCAAACCCTCACCCTCGATCCGTGCGCTGCTGCCGCTTGTGCCCTTCGCACTGGCCTATCGCGGACGAATGGTGGGCGCGCTGACGGCTCTGATCATCGCTTCGGCAGCGACGCTCACATTTCCGACAGCCGTGCGCGGGGTGATGGACAATGGCTTTTCCAATTCCAATGCCAGCGACATCAACCGTTATTTTCTGATGCTGCTGGCGGTGGCCGCAGTGCTGGCCGTGGCCTCGGCCACCCGTTATTATCTGGTGATCACACTGGGCGAGCGGGTGATTGCCGATATACGCCGCAGTTTTTTCGCGCATCTTGCCGGTCTTGATGCCGCCTTCTTCGATACATCCAAGGTTGGCGAGCTGGTCTCGCGCCTCACAGCGGACACCACCCAGCTTAAGGACGCCTTTGGCGCCTCCGCCTCGATTGCCCTGCGCAATTTCTTTTTAGGCACAGGGGCCATGATCATGATGGTCTATACCAGCCCGAAATTGTCAGGACTGGTGCTGATTGCCATTCCTTTCATTGTTCTGCCGCTGGTGGCCTCCGGACGTCAGGTGCGGGCCCGCTCCCGCGCGGCACAGGACAAGCTCGCTGAGGCCAGCGCCTTTGCCTCCGAGAGCATCGGCGCGGTCAAAACCATGCAGGCCTTCAATGCGCAACAGGCCACGGCAACCCGCTTCGGCGGGGCTGTGGAACAGGCCTTCATGGCGGCGCGTGGCACCACGCGGGCACGGGCCTTGCTCACCGCAGTGGCGATGTTCCTGATTTTCGGCTCGGTTGTTTTTGTTTTATGGCTCGGCGCGCATGATGTTTTGTCCGGCACCATGACCGGCGGTGTGCTGGTGCAGTTCATGCTTTATGCTTTGTTTGCCGCAGGGGCCTTGGGCGAGCTCAGTCAGGTCTGGAGCGAGGTCAGTCAGGCCGCAGGGGCAGCCAGCCGCCTCTCCGATATCCTTAAAATCAACCCTCGGATTGCCGAACCGCAACACCCCAAAGCGCTGCCAAAGCCGGTTTTCGGACGCATAGAGTTCCGCGCGGTGGACTTTGCATATCCCACCCGCATCGATGGCACCATTTTGCATAAGTTCTCGCTTTCAATCAAAGCGGGCGAAACCCTTGCGGTTGTCGGCCCGTCGGGCGCGGGCAAATCGACGCTGTTTCAGTTGCTGCTGCGCTTTTATGATCCGGATGCCGGCGCGATCATGCTGGATGATGTGCCGGTGCGAGAACTGGCCTTAAGTGACCTGCGCGCTGCGATGGCGCTTGTGCCGCAGGAGCCGGTGATTTTCGGCACATCCATCATCGACAATATTCGTTATGGCCGCCCGGAGGCCAGTTTTGAGGCGGTGCGCGCGGCGGCCCGTCAGGCGGCGGCGGATGAATTCATCTCCAGCCTGCCGCAGGGCTATGAGACCCTGATCGGCGAGCGCGGCATCACGCTGTCGGGCGGGCAGCGCCAGCGTCTGGCCATTGCCCGCGCTATTTTGAAAAATGCACCGGTCTTGCTGCTGGATGAGGCCACTTCGGCGCTGGATGCAGAAAATGAAACCTATGTGCAGGCGGCGCTGGACAAGCTGATGCAAAACCGCACCACTATTGTCATTGCCCATCGTCTTGCCACGGTTTTATCGGCTGACCGCATCGTGGTAATGGATGAGGGGCGCATTGTCGAGGAAGGCACCCATGCCGAACTGGTGGCCAGAGACGGGCTTTATGCCCGCCTCGCGCGGCTGCAGTTTGATACGGCCAATTTGGGCCTTATGCCCGCCAACGCCTGAAATGTGGTCGGCCATACGCCGACCATCCCTCACCTCTCGGTGAGTTTCAGCTCGATCCGGCGGTTGCGGCGCATCGCCTCCTCGCTGTCGCCAGCGTCAATCGGCTGGAACTCGCCAAAGCCTGCGGCGGCAAGGCGCTGCGGCGAGACACCTTTTTGCACCAGATATTGCACCACGGAAATGGCGCGCGCGGCGGACAGATCCCAGTTGGACTTGAACTGTCCGGTGCCCAGCATCGGTTTTTTGTCGGTATGGCCGTCAATGCGTAAAATCCACGGGATTTCCGGTGGAATTTCCTTTTCCAAGTCTGAAATAGCACTGGCCAGCTTGTCGAGTTCGGCCTTGCCAGCATCATTGACCCCCGCCTGTCCCAGATCGAACAAAACCTCCGATTCAAACACAAAGCGGTCACCCACCACGCGAATGCCGGGACGCTCACCCAAAATCTGGCGCAAGCGGCCAAAAAAATCCGAACTATAGCGGGCCAGTTCCTGCACCTTTTGCGCCAAGGCCACATTGAGACGCGACCCAAGGTCGGCAATGCGCGCCTGAGACTCCTTGTCCCGCGCCTCCGACGCATTCAGCGCCTCCTCAATCGCCGCAAGCTGACGGCGCAGCGCGGCAATCTGCTGGTTGAGAATATCGATCTGCGCGGCGGCGCGGGCGGAGATATCGCGCTCGGCATTGAGGGCCTTCTCGCTTTCGGAAAGGCGGCTGTCCATTCCGGCAGAATCATTCGAACCCGCATCCAGCAAAGCCTGAAGGTGCTGTTTTTCCTTGATATTTTTGTCGAGTGTGGCGCTGACACTGGCCAGATTGTTCTGGGCGTCATTTTTCAGCACCCGTTCCAGCGCCAGGAGCTGCGTCAGTTCATCAATCTGCTTGTTGAGCCGGCTTAACTGCTGATCTTTGCCGGAGACCTCGCGCGCCAGAAAAAACTGCGCCAGCATGAACACCGACAGCAGAAAAATAATGGTGAGCAGCATGGTCGACAGCGCATCGACAAAGCCGGGCCAGTAATCAATGCCACGCTCACGGCGGCGCTGGCGTGCCATTATAATTTTCCAAGCGTGGAATTGAGTTTTTCAAGCAGGGCCTTCACCTCGTTCTGAACATTGGCCTGTGCCTCCACCCAGTCACGAATCATCTGCTGCTCGCTGCGCATATGCTGCACAAGCCCCTGCACGCCCTCCGCCAGCAGGCCCATGGCGGCATTGTTGCGCGATGCCGAGGACTCGGCGTCCAGCCGCTCGAAAAGTTTATGCAGATCCTGCGGCAGGCCGGTGGCAGAGGGCACATGCGGTGTCAGATCAGCCGCTGTGGCCGAAAGCCGGTCTTCCAGCTCATTGTAAAAGCGGTTCTGGGCCTGCCCCGCCTGCAAATCCAGAAATCCCAAAATCAGCGATCCCGAGAGACCAAAAAGCGAGGAGGAAAACGAAATGCCCATGCCGGACAAAGGTGCGGCAAGGCCGGTTTTCAGCCCATCAAACAAGGCTCCCGTATCGCCGGAACCGGTCATCGACTGAATGACCTTGCTGATCGAGCCCACCGTCTCCAGCAGGCCCCAGAAGGTGCCCAGCAAGCCTAAAAATACCAGCAGGCCGGTGAGATAACGGGCAATCTCGCGGCTTTCATCGAGGCGGGTGCCGATGGAATCAAGAATAGCGCGCAGGGTGATGGTGGAAATGGGCTTGGCGCCCGCCTTATCCCCCAGCAAAGTGGCCATAGGGGCCAGCAGCACCGGCGGGCGCTGCACCGTGAGGCCGGAGGCCGACCGGTTCAGGCCGTTCACCCATTGAATTTCCGGAAACAGCCGCATCACCTGTTGCAGCGCCAGAAAGATACCGATCAGCAATACGCCGATAATCAGGCCATTCAGCCCGGGATTGGCCGCAAAGGCCGCCTGAATCTGCTTGTTGAGAATCAGGGCAATAAATCCGGCCAATACAATAAAAACAATCATCCGCACCAGAAATATATGCGGTGACGACAAGCGATAGGGGTCATAATCATGCGTTGCCATAAAACACCCGGAACAGCGCTATGCGGCGAGGTCGCGGCATAGTTCACGTTAATCGTGTCAGACTAAAGACAGCCGTTGTGTCTGCCAAGAGGGCAAAGCAAAGTTTACAAGCCGGCCCGAGCTTATTTCTCT
>DAIMHB010000118.1:0-6356 GCA_036723545.1 Beijerinckiaceae bacterium | reverse complement strand
TCCTTGGCCAGCGCGACTTCGAGAGCGGCCATCGCGCTTATGTCACGCCCCTTGAAAACGGCCTCCGCTGCGGCGCGGCGGCGCTGCGGATCTGGCGATTGTAAAGTCAGCGCCCCCAGCGCGGCATTGATCGTGCTGCGCAAGCCATTGTTGAGGCGCACTTTTTTCAAATTTACTGGCGGCGCTCCGCTCACCGTTTCGCCGGATTTCGCATTATGAAGAATATCCGCTTTATCCTTAAAATAAATCGCCTTGTCGGGCGCAAACAGCAGGCGTCCATCGCTCAAAGCATCCAAAAGGGCGGCGCCGGTGATAAGATTGGCGGCAGGCAGTGCATTGATTGCGGCTTCTGTCTCTGAAAATTTATCTGCCGCAAACCGGGCCAGAACGTCATCCGCGGAGTCCGCGAAACTGGGGGTGACAATCACCAGCATCATAAGTGCAAACAGACCAAGGCAGATGGATTTGAATGTGCAGATTATTCTGAATGTGATGGGCCGAAATGTAATGGGCATTGCTACCAGAACCCTTTGAAAAGGGAGAGGCAAGGGCCTCGCCTCTCCCGTAAAATATGATGTCAGTCTCGAACAGGCTTATATGCAGGCTTATTTGGCGCCGCCGCACTTGCCGGTTTTGACGTTAAAGTTGCCGCATGACAGCGGCTTGCGCCAATCGGAGATCAGGTCTTTTGAACCTTCCAGATAGGGCGACCATTCCTGCGCCACAACCAGACCGGGGGTCTGCCAGACGGTGTTGAGCTGGCCGTCAGCCTGAATTTCGCCGATCATCACAGGTTTGGTGATGTGATGGTTGGGCATCATGGCCGAATAGCCACCGCTCAGGTTGGGCACAGAAATACCGATCATGGCGTCGATCACAGCGTCTGTATCGGTTGTGCCGGCCTTTTCGACAGCCTTAACCCACATATTGAAGCCGATGACATGGGCTTCCATCGGGTCATTGGTTGTGCGTTTTGGATTATGGGTGAAGGCCTGCCATTTTTTGATGAATTCTTTGTTTTCAGGCGTATCCACCGACATGAAATAGTTCCATGCGGCCAGATGGCCAACCAGCGGCTTGGTATCCAGACCGGCCAGCTCTTCCTCACCCACCGAGAAGGCGACAACTGGAATATCTGTGGCCTTAATGCCCTGATTGCCCAGTTCTTTATAGAAAGGCACGTTGGCGTCACCATTGATGGTGGAAACCACGGCCGTTTTCTTGCCAGCGGAACCGAATTTCTTGATATCAGAGACAATCGTCTGCCAGTCCGAATGGCCGAATGGCGTATAATTGATCATAATATCTTCAGATTTTACACCCTTGGACTTCAGATAGGCTTCGAGAATTTTATTGGTTGTGCGCGGATAGACATAGTCCGTGCCTGCCAGCACCCAGCGCTTGACCTCGCCACCTTCCTTGCTCATCAGATAATCAACAGCCGGAATAGCCTGCTGGTTGGGGGCCGCGCCGGTATAGAACACATTGCGCTGTGACTCTTCACCTTCATATTGTACGGGATAGAACAGAATGGAGTTCAGCTCCTCAAACACAGGCAGAACAGATTTACGCGAAACCGATGTCCAGCAGCCGAAGGTGGCTGAAACATGATCCTTTGAGATCAGCTCACGGGCTTTTTCTGCGAACAGCGGCCAGTTGGAGGCCGGATCAACAACAACAGCTTCGAGTTTTTTGCCAAGCAAACCGCCCTTTTTATTTTGCTCGTCAATCAGCATCAGCATCACGTCTTTCAACGTGGTTTCAGAGATAGCCATCGTGCCTGACAGCGAATGCAGAATGCCGACCTTGATCGTATCTTCTGCGGCCAGAGCATGAAAAGAAAGACCCGCAACTGCCGCGCCAAAAATGGCGCCGGAAGCACGTAATAGGGTTCTACGCGAAAGAAACATATGACGACCCGCCTTATTGAAGTGCGCTGAGCACACATTGGTTGAAGCTTGTCCGGGAGGACATCTTTAATCAAGCAAGGGTCGTGCCAATATAAATTTAGAAATTTCAGAATTTTTGAGCCAGAGACATCAGCTTTTGATCATAAACAAACGCATAACGATTGTTTTTTGGGCAATTCAATTTCATATGCCCAATTTCACTGCATGTGTTTCAGGCATAAGCTCCGCATCATCAGGTAAGATGAGTTTGGTTAATAATGAAAAAAATAGGCTTAAAACGATCATGAAGCAGGATAAATTTATACAAAATCTGACAGTTTCGGTGTCTCACATGAACCCTCAGTCTCTACATATTTAGATTATATATTCAAATTATCACTCATTCTAATAGATAATTCCGTATTTTTACCGGAACCAGAACTGCAAATTGCATTTGCAAAAATCAAAATATCTCGGCAAAATACAAAGATTAATAAGCAAACGAACTTTATGTCTTAATTGTGAACATGCATAAAAAATTTCATGTTTGAATAATATCAGCCACGGAATTGTCAATCATAATAAATTTTACCTGTAAAATTTGTGAGGATAATTATGTTGCAAAGACAAATGCCTGTTTCCACAATGTGCTCACAAGTTGCGAGGGGTCTGGGCTTTAGGATTGTTTCGGGTGAATTTCAGCCCGGCGACACGATCCCCGTCGAGGCGCAGCTCTGTGAATCCTACGGGGTCAGCCGCTCAACCATTCGGGAAGCCATAAAAGATCTTGTTTCCAAGGGCCTGATCGAGGTTTCACCTAAAATCGGAACCCGCGTGCAAGGGGTAAGCGCGTGGAATTTGTTGGACAGTGACGTATTGAAATGGCGGTTATATTCCAAATTTGATGATGACATCATCCGCGAAATTTATGAAATAAGGTTTTGTTTTGAACCTCGCGCAGCCTATCTCACCGCTCTGCATACGAATAAGGGGCAAATTCAACGGCTTGAGCACAGCATGGGCAACATCAGGGCCAACAGATTACGCCCGAAAGAATTGGTGGACTCCTGTATTGAAATGCATCTCGCCATTCTGGAAAGTTCCGGCAACACTCTGATGGTCACATTGGGCGGGCTGGTGAAATCAACCATTCAGACCCTGCGTCACTTCAGAAAATCCGATAATGTGGACTGGGAGGCTCTGATCAATGTTTATGCAGGGGTTTATAATGCCATTATCGAGCGTGAACCTGAAACAGCCAGAGAGCTGATGACAAATCTGCTGATCCGGTCGCGCAGCTGGGCTTTTGCGATTGTCAAAGATTACAAAAGTTCGCTGTCAAACGCTCATTCTTCCAATCCAAAACCAATGATGGATTTGAATTCGAGATAATCGTGCAAGCCATAGGCACCATATTCACGTCCGTTGCCTGAGCGCTTGTAACCCCCAAAAGGCGCAAGATAATCGGCAGGCGGATAGTTGATCTGCACTGTGCCCGCACGCAAACGTCTGGCCATGCTGCGGGCACGTTGAATATCTCCCGATTGAACATAGCCCGCGAGGCCATATTCGGTATCATTGGCAATATCAACGGCTTCATCTTCGCTTGAATAGCCGATGATCGACAAAACAGGGCCAAAAATCTCGTTTCGGGCAATGGTCATATCCGGAGATACGCGCGCAAACACAGTTGGCTGCACATAATAGCCTTTCGGGAGATGCGCTGGACGCCCGACACCGCCGGTGACCAGTTCAGCCCCTTCCCGAATGCCGATTTCAATGAAGTTCTGGATTTTATTGAAATGCATCTCACTGACCACCGGCCCGAGTTGCACCGCCGCATCACGCGGATCCCCAACACTATAGGCCTGAGCCGCGCGGCGGGCAATTTCAATGGCCCGGTCCATGGCCGCATGAGGCACCAGCAGGCGTGCCGGAGAATCGCAGGACTGTCCCGAATTGAGGTAGCAGCCGGCCACACCATTCACGATGGCATGTTCAAGGTCTGCATCATCCAGAACAATATTGGCGGAATTGCCGCCCAGCTCCTGCAAAACGCGCTTCACTGTATCGGCCGAATCACGCGCCACTTGAACCCCTGCCCGCGTGGAACCCGTGAAGGACATCACATCAATATCCGGATGAACGGCCATCGCATGGCCCACAGTCGGGCCGTCGCCGTGAACAAGATTGAACACGCCTTTGGGCACACCGGCCTCATGCAGAATTTCAGTAAAGACAATGGCGCTTAACGGTGCAATTTCGCTGGGTTTGAGCACCATGGTGCAGCCGGCAGCAAGTGCAGGCGCCACTTTGCAGGCAATCTGATTGAGCGGCCAGTTCCATGGCGTGATCAGCCCGCACACGCCTGCCGCCTCTTTGACGATGCGTGTTGTGCCGGCCTGTGTTTCAAAGCTGAAATCTTTGAGCACATGAATCATCTGGTCGATATGCTCCAGCCCGGATGCCACCTGCCCTTCGCGTGAGAATGTATAAGGCGCGCCCATTTCGGCTGTCATGGCCTCGGCGAGATCGTCAAACCGCGCTCGCATTAGTGCTGCAATTTTTGTCAGCAGGGTAAGGCGTTCATCGCGGCTGGTGACAGAAAATGACCGAAACGCACGTTTTGCGGCGGCCACCGCATGATCAACATCCAGGACCGTGCCAAGGGCGAGTTTGGCAACCGGCAATTCAGAGGCAGGGTTGATCACATCTATGAGCTGAGTTGCCTGAGGTGCAACCCAGTTGCCATCGATATAGAATGCCGTGCTGTTCCAGTTTGCCATGATCCCGCCCCGATAAATGCCGCGCTGATGTTTACACTATCAAATTTTTCGTATGATTAGACAAGTTATGCATAATTTTAAAACTGTTTGCGACATTTATGGTCGATAATGCGCCTTATTGTTGCAGAGCGCCCATGAGGGCGGAATTATTTTTGGTGATCTTGCGGTTTTTATTGCCCTGTGGCTTCAGTCGTGGCAATCGAAGGATATGAGCACACCATCCGCACCCCGCATCTCCTTTGTATCCCTTGGCTGCCCGAAGGCACTGGTTGATTCAGAGCGTATTCTCACCAATCTTCGCGCTGAAGGCTATGAACTGACCAAATCGCATTCCGGTGCTGATGCGGTCATCGTCAATACCTGTGGTTTTCTTGACTCGGCCAAGGCTGAATCCCTGGCAGCCATAGGCGCGGCGCTGAAAGAAAACGGCAAGGTGATTGTCACCGGCTGCATGGGGGCTGAGCCAGAGCAAATCCGCGATATATATCCGAATATTTCCGCCATTACCGGCCCGCAGGCCTATGAATCGGTGATGCAGGCTGTGCATGAGGCCGTGCCGCCACAGCATGATCCCTTTATGAATCTGGTGCCGGATCAGGGCATCAAACTCACACCGCGCCATTATGCCTATCTCAAAATTTCTGAGGGGTGCAACAACCGCTGCTCCTTCTGCATTATCCCGAAGCTGCGCGGGGATCTCGTCTCCCGCCCGATTGGTGATGTGCTGCGTGAGGCTGAAAAGCTGGTGAAAGCGGGTGTCAAGGAACTGCTGGTGATTTCGCAGGACACCTCGGCCTATGGCCTCGATATGCGTTATGCTGAAAGCACATTTCAGGATCGCACCATCCGGACCCGCTTTTATGAACTGGCTCAGGAGCTTGGAAATCTGGGCGTCTGGACCCGCCTGCATTATGTTTACCCCTACCCGCATGTGGATGAGGTGATTCCGCTGATGGCTGAGGGTAAAATTCTGCCCTATCTGGACATTCCGTTTCAGCACGCCGCTCCCAATGTGCTTAAAGCCATGAAAAGGCCGGGCAATCAGGAAAAAACACTGGAGCGGATCAA
This sequence comes from Beijerinckiaceae bacterium, assembly GCA_036723545.1. Lineage (GTDB taxonomy): Bacteria > Pseudomonadota > Alphaproteobacteria > Rhizobiales > Beijerinckiaceae > JANXSV01. The sequence continues at coordinate 613 of DAIMHB010000118.1, read as the reverse complement.
GAGCTGGCGCGCCATCTGCCCGGACCTTGCCATACGCTCGACCTTCATTGTCGGCTTCCCCGGCGAAACTGAAGACGATTTCCAGTTTCTGCTCGACTGGCTGGAGCAGGCCAAACTCGACCGCGTTGGCGCCTTCAAATATGAGGCGGTCAAGGGCGCGCCGGCCAATGATCTGGGTCTGGCGTTAGTGCCCGAGGATATCAAACAATCGCGTTACGAACGGTTTATGAAAAAACAACAAGGCATTTCCGCCGCCATACTCAAGCGCAAGGTTGGTAAGCGCCTGTCTGTGATGATTGACGAGGCAGGCCCCACGGTGGCCAAGGGTCGCAGCAAGGCTGATGCGCCAGAGATTGATGGCTCGGTTTATGTGGCCTCACGCCGCCCCTTGCGCGTTGGCGAAATTGTTTCCGTTAAAATTGAACGGGCTGATGCTTATGATCTGCATGGAACAGCCGTATGAATGGAGAGGCATGGTGCGCCCCCGAGAGGGGCGTGCGGCTTAAAAACGATCTTAATTTATATTTATCAGCTATTTATGGTTCTTTTTGCCGGAGCTGCGTGAGATAGACCATTGCAATCTGGCGGTCGTCGTCAGATGCGGATTTAACGG
>DAIMHB010000117.1:0-6380 GCA_036723545.1 Beijerinckiaceae bacterium | reverse complement strand
CTTGAAAATCTGATCGAAGCGCCCATCCATGTGCAAAAGCGCACCCGCGCCGAAGCCATGGAGGAAGCACTGGCCATGCTGGACAAGGTCGGTATTGCCGACAAGCGCGATTTTTATCCTGCGCATTTGTCCGGCGGGCAGCAGCAGCGCGCCGCCATTGCCCGCGCGCTGTGTATGCGGCCCAAGGTGATGCTGTTTGATGAGCCAACCTCGGCACTTGACCCCGAACTGGTGGGCGAGGTGCTGAAAGTCATGCGCGCCTTGGCCGAGGAAGGGCGCACCATGCTGGTGGTCACCCATGAAATGGCCTTTGCCCGTGATGTATCCTCACGGGTGATGTTTCTGCACAAGGGGCTGGTGGAAGCGGAAGGGCCGCCTTCCGCAGTGTTTGGCGGGGCTGCTTCGGAGCGGTTCCGGCAATTCATCTCGGGGCATTGACGCCCGACAGATTTGCATAAGCTCTATGGCGGGCGCAAAAAGCAATGGCAGCGATTTATCTTCAGGTGGTAATGCCTTGACCCATATCAATGCTGCCGCACAACATTGGCCTAATCTCTCAGCGTGAGACCTTCTGTCACTCGCCTTTGAACCGAAATGGGTTTAAAGAAATATCCTAAATCTTATGAATTGACCCCCCGCGGCAGGCGACTCTAAAGCCACAGGACGATACTGATGAATTATGAGCAGGTTTTTGAAAAAGCCATCACCGCCCTGAAGGACGAAAAGCGTTATCGCGTGTTTGCTGATCTTGAGCGTGATGCCGCGCGCCCGCCGCAAGCCGCCTTTCATGCGCCCGACGACCTGCGTGATGTCACCATCTGGTGCTCGAATGACTATCTGGGCATGGGCCGCCATCCGTCTGTGATTGCCGCTATGGTGGAGGCCGCGCAAACCTTTGGTGTGGGCGCGGGCGGCACCCGCAATATTTCTGGAACGAATCATGCCACAGTGACGCTGGAGGCCGAACTCGCCGATCTGCATGGTAAAGAGGCCGCACTGGTGTTCACCTCCGGCTGGATTTCCAATCTGGCGGGCATTTCCACCATTGCCAGCCTGCTGCCAAACTGCCTGATTCTCTCCGACGCGATGAATCACAATTCGATGATCGAGGGCATCCGCCGCTCCGGCTGTGAGCGCAAGGTCTTCCGCCACAATGACGCCGCCCATCTCGAAGAACTGTTGATCGAGGCAGGCCCCGACCGCGCCAAGCTCATCGTGTTTGAAAGCCTCTATTCTATGGACGGGGACATTGCCCCGATTGCCAAAATCACCGCTCTGGCCAAGCGCTACAATGCCATGACCTATATTGACGAGGTTCATGCCGTGGGCATGTATGGCCCGCGCGGCGGCGGCGTTGCCGAGCGTGAAAAGCTGATGGCCGAAATTGATGTGATCGAAGGCACATTGGCCAAAGGCTTTGGCACATTGGGCGGCTATATTGCCGCGAAATCCTCGATTATCGACGCTGTGCGCAGCTTCGCGCCGAGCTTTATTTTCACCACCGCCCTGCCTCCGGCTGTGGCCGCCGCCGCAACCGCCGCCATCCGCCACCTCAAGGTCAGCGAGATGGAACGCGCCCGCCACCGCCAGCAGGTGGCGCGCACCAAACATGCCTTAAGCATCGTTGGCCTGCCGGTGATGGAAACCCCGTCGCATATTGTGCCGGTGTTTGTGGGCAATGCCGAAAAATGCAAGGCCGCCTGCGATATGCTGCTGGAGCGCCACAATATCTATATCCAGCCGATCAATTACCCCACAGTGGCGCGCGGCACCGAGCGGCTGCGCATCACGCCCACGCCGTTTCATTCGGACGCGCATATTGCCACCCTGGTGGAGGCACTGGTGGATGTCTGGACAACATTGGGGCTTGATTTCGTCAAAAACAGCGTCATAAGCGCCGCCCCCGCCCATTGCCTCTATCCCGAGATGAAACGCGCGGCGGAATAGGCCCCGCCTTCTCCCCGTTATCCTGCACCTGCCGAAGGAAGAGGGGGAGGCTAAAGTAAGGACTTTAACCGTCATTGCACACGCAAGTGAAGCAATCCACATAAAATTATGGATTGCTTCGCCTCATCGCAATGACGCCTTTAAGCCCTCATATGCAGTATAAAGCGTCATGGCCGGACTTGATCCGGCCATCCACGCTGATGACATCAAGTGCCAGCCGCGCCTACCCCCTCTGCGCCAGCCAATGCCGCAAGCGGCGCGCCACCTCGATCATATCTTCCGGCTTGCGGGCAAAGCAGATGCGGATATAGGCTTCAGCGCCGGTGCCAAAGGCGGAACCGGGCGCAACGCCCAGATTAGCCTGTTCAATCAACTCAACCGCCAGTTTGCGCGTATCTTCCGCGCCATCAATGCGGCAAAACAGATAGAAAGCACCGGCGGGCTTGGCAAAATGCACGCCGCTGCCGTTGAGCGCCTCGCAGATCAGATCCCGGTTGCCGCGCAATTTTGCAATCTGCGCCTCAACGAAAGCCTCGCCCTGTTGCAAAGCGGCAATGGCGGCGCGCTGGGTGGCCACCGGCACACCTGAGGTGGAAAACTGGATGAGATTTTCAATCATCTGGCCCATTTCCGGCGGTGCCTCCAGCCAGCCGATGCGCCAGCCGGTCATGGCCCAGTTTTTCGACAGGGTCTGCACGAACATGATTTTATCATCAGGCTGCATAATGTCGTGAAAGGACGGCGCGCGGGTGCCCTCATAGACAATGCGGCCATAAATCTCATCAGCAATGATCCAGATGTTATGCGCGCGGGCAAAATCCAGAATCTGCTGCAAGTCTTCGCGGCTCGCTGTCCAGCCGGTGGGGTTGGACGGCGAATTGATGATAATGCCGCGCGTCGCCGGGGTCACGGCAGCCTGCAGATCGTCTATGTTCAAAAACCAGTTGGCCGCCGCGCCATTGCGCGCGGCCAGCAGCATGGGCACATCCACCGGCTTGGCCCCGGCGGCAATCAGCGCACCGGCAAAATTGGGCCAGGCAGGGGTTGGCACGAGAATTTCATCACCACTGCCCGCAATCATCCGCACGGCGGTCTGAATGGCGTGCATACCGCCAATAGTGACAAAAAACCGCTTGGGCGAGAAGGGTTTGCCGTGAAAATCGCCATAAATACGGGTGCAATAGTCCGCAATGGCGCTGCGCAGCTCCGGTATGCCGCGCTGATAGGTGTAAAATGTCTCGCCTGCCAGCAGGCTGGCCTGCGCCGCCGCGCAAATAAAGGCGGGGGTGGGCACATCGCCCTCGCCCACCCAGAGCGGAATCAGGCCCTGACGGTTACGCCCGATATTCATCACCTCAACAATGCCGCTTTCAGGCAGTGCAAGCGCCTCGCTGCGCAAATTGCTTAAAAAATGTTCGTTCAAAGGGGCATTCATCGGATGTTCCTTAGGTGCCTGCAACAGAGTCTGGGTCACACATAGCGCGGCTGGGCCTGCGCATAAAATGAAAAGTTTATATTCGCATCATGAATAGACCGAATGTTACGCGCGGAGGCGCAGGCGGGCGAGCACAAAGGCTCTGCCGCAACTGTACAAGAGAATTGTTTTTTGTTTAACATGAGTGACATAATAGACCTTGCCCTGCCCAAAAGCGTGAGACGCTCACCCCCAAACGATAAAGGCCAATCCGTGAGAACCGAAGCATGATTGCAACCTGGGTTGTTCTCCTGAGCGCGCTGCTCTATCTGTGTGCTTTGTTCGCACTTGCGCATTTTGGCGACACCTATGGCCAGAAGCTGGTGCGCGGGCGGGGTCGCACGCTGATTTACGCCCTCTCTCTCGGCGTTTACTGCACATCCTGGACATTTTTCGGCTCGGTGGGCGTGGCCTCGGTGGGGGGAATGAGTTTTCTGCTGATTTATATCGGTCCGATTCTGGTGTTTATATTCGGGCAAAGACTGCTTGAGCGCATCATATCGCTGGCCAAATCGCAGAATATCACCTCCATCGCGGATTTTGTTGCCGCACGCTATGGCAAATCGGAAGCCGTGGCGGCGCTTGTGGCCCTGATCACACTGATCGGCATTGTGCCTTATGTCGCGCTGCAACTGAAGGCCATTTCCACCTCGCTCATGGCTGTGATTGCGGCGATTGAGGGCACAGGAAGCGCCAACCTGCCGGATATTGGCCTTGCCGCCGTGCTGGTTCTGGCGGGTTTCACCATTGCCTTCGGAACAAGACGCATTGACACCACCGAACATCAGGACGGGCTGATGCTGGCCATAGCCGCAGAATCCATTGTCAAGCTGCTGGCCTTTCTCAGTGTCGGGCTGTTCGTCACTTTTGGCATGTTCAATGGGTTTGGTGATCTGTTCCGTCATGCGTTGCAGGACCCGGCCATCACGCAGATCATCACCAAAACACCCGACCCGCTGACCGCACTGACCATGATCGGCATTTCGGCCATTGGCATAGTGCTTCTGCCACGGCAGTTTCATGTGACCGTGGTTGAAAATCACAATTTGCGGGATCTGCGTGTCGCGGGCTGGGTATTTCCGTTTTATCTGGTGGTGATCAATATTTTTGTGCTGCCGCTGGCTGTTGCCGGCCTGATTCTTTTCCCCTTTGGCACCGTGGACCATGACCTGACGGTGCTGGCCCTGCCTATATTGGCCAATTCAGGCCTGTTTGTGCTCGTGGCCCTGCTCGGCGGCATGTCGGCAGCAACCGCCATGATCATTGTGGCCTGTGTGGCCTTGTCGATTACGGTTTCGAATGATCTGGTGATGCCGCTGCTGCTGCGCACCAGCCTGTTCCGGCACCGCCCTTCAGCACAAAACACCCAAGGAACCGATCTGGCGCCCGTGATTTTGTCCATCCGCCGCATGGCCATTCTGGTGATCATGGCGATGGGCTATGGCTATATGCGGGTGATCGGCGAGCAGACGCTGTCCTCCATCGGCACCATTTCCTTTGGTGCTGTGGCGCAGATTGCGCCGGTTTTTTTCGGCGGTCTGTTCTGGCCACGGGGCACAGCGCGCGGCGCCATGGCCGGGCTGATGGCCGGGGCGCTGATGTGGCTGTACACGATGGTTCTGCCCTCGCTGGACATTCCCTCTCTGGCGCTGGACAGTTTTATCAGCGACGGCCCGATGGGACTGAGCTTTTTAAAACCGACCGCCTTGTTCGGTTTACAAATTCCTGAGGTGCCACATGGCATATTCTGGAGTCTGGCGGTCAATATTCTGGCCTATATCGGCTTTTCCATGCTGCGGCCGGTCAATGAAATCGAAAATGTGCAAGCGCGTATTTTCACCGGCGTTGAAAGCGAGCCATTGGTGCAGAACTTCCGGCTGTGGCAGGCCAATATCACCGCGCGCGACCTGCAAACCACCGTTGCCCGCTATCTGGGCAAAGACCGCACCAACAAAGCCTTTGATGATTTTGTTGAGGAACGCCGCATTGACCCCAACCCGCAAGCCAATGCCGACATTCATCTGCTGAAATTTGCCGAAACATTGCTGGCCTCGGCGATCGGGGCCGCGTCCTCGCGTCTTGTGCTGACCTTGCTGCTGCGGCGGCGCTCTGTCTCCAAACGTGCGGCCCTGCAATTTATGGATGAGGCCTCAACCGCAATCCAGAACAGCCGTGACCTGCTGCAACACGCCCTCGACCATGCACGGCAAGGCATTACCGTATGCGACTCAGACCTCCGGCTGGTCTGCTGGAACCGTGAATATCTTCATCTGTTTGATTTGCCACCCTCGGCGGTTCATGTCGGTGTCAGTCTTGAGCATATCGTCGAGGTCAATGCCATGCGCGGCCTCTATGGCCCCGGCCCGCTTGAGGAGACTGTCGCTGGCCGCCTGCAAACCCTGATCAATGAAACAGAACCCTTCCGCCTGCGCCTGCCCAGCAACCGCGTGATTGAAACCCGCTCGGCCCGCCTGCCGGACGGCGGGCTTGTCACCACTTATACCGATGTGACCGAAAGCGTTGCGGCTGCCGACGAGTTGGAAGCCGCCAATGAAACCCTGGAAAAGCGCGTGCGTGAGCGCACGGAAGAACTCACCCGCCTCAATCAGGAACTGGCCCGAGCCAAACAGGAGGCCGAAAGCGCCAATCTCTCCAAAACACGCTTTCTGGCCGCCGCCAGCCATGACATTCTGCAACCGCTGAATGCCGCGCGGCTCTATGCCTCCTCGCTGGTGGAGCGCAAGGAAAAATCCAACGACACCGACCTGCAACTGGCACAGAATGTCGATGCCTCGCTTGAGGCTGTCGAGGAAATTCTCTCGGCGCTGCTGGAAATTTCGCGTCTTGACGCCGGTGCCATGAAGCCGGAATTCAGCCATTTCCGCATTGATGACATCCTCAAACAGCTTGAGCTGGAATTTCAGCCCATCGCCAGAGCCAAGGGCCTGCGGCTGACCTT
>DAIMHB010000116.1:0-6382 GCA_036723545.1 Beijerinckiaceae bacterium | reverse complement strand
CCATTGATATCGCAGGTGGGCCGCGACCAGATCATTTCCAGCACGGAGCGGCCCTTTTCGCCCGCAGGTACCGACAGGCCAACCTCGCTCAAAAAGGCTTCGGGGTCAAAGTCGAGATTGCGCCATTGCTCGGCAATATCCTCAGGCAGTTCGGTCACGCCATCATAAAAGCCCGGAAGGGTCACGCGGCCTTCCGAATCATGCAGCCCCGCGATAATTTTGGCCAACACGCGGATGGGATTGATCGCCGCGCCGCCATACATGCCCGAATGCAGGTCGCGGCTGGCGGCCTTGATCACCACTTCATCCAGCACCAAGCCGCGCAGCATGGTGGTGACAGCAGGCGTATGACGATCCCACATATTGGTGTCGCACACCATCATCAGATCCGCTTTCAGCTCGGCCTTGTTGGCGGCAATAAAGGCAGGAAGAGAGGGCGAGCCGGTTTCCTCCTCACCTTCAAATAAAATTGTCACATCGCAGGGCAGGCCGCCATTCTGATGAAAGGCGCGGCAGGCCTCGACAAAGGTCATCAGCTGGCCCTTATCATCGGCAGAACCGCGCCCGACAATCTGCTTGCCGGTGGGCAGGTCTGCCAGCGAGGGCTCGAAGGGGGGCGTGGTCCACAGTTCCAGCGGGTCGGCGGGCTGCACATCATAATGGCCGTAAAAAAGCACATGCGGCATGTCGCGCCGCTTGGCCTTGGCATGGGCGAGCACCATGGGCCGGCCCGCCGTCGGGCGCATGGAGGCGGTGAAGCCGATGCTGTTCAACTCATTCACCAGCCATTGCGCCGCTTTGTCACATTCGCCCGCATAGGCCGGATCGGTCGATATGGAGGGAATGCGCATCAGCTCAAACAAACGTGCCAGCGCATCGGTTTGATTGGCATCAATAGCGGTCAAAACATGATCAATCTGCGTCATCAAAAGGCTCCACCCTTACTCAACCGAAATTGAAACTAGCACGAAGCACAGCCGATTCAAATTTATGACGTAAAATTTGTGCATTTAAAGTTTCATATCGTCGATTGGCTTGCCTTGAACCTGCAAAACAACGAGAGATAGCTCAAATTTCAAGGAGATTAAAATGGATGAACTGGTCACCCGCATCGTCAATGCCGCAGGAATCACTCCGGATATGGCCAGAGACTCTATCGGTATCATTTTCAACTTCTTGCAAAATGAGGTGCCGGAGGAAATGAACAGCCTCATCGCCACCATTCCCGGCGCGGCGGAAATCATTGCCCAGCACAGTGAGGACGCCCCCGCAAGCGGCGGGTTTCTGGGCAGTCTTATGGGGATGATGGGCGGTGGTGGCGGCCTCATGGGGCTGGCCGGAGAGCTGAGCAGCGCAGGCCTTGGCATGGGCGACATGCACACGGTCGGGCATGAACTCTTTGCCATTTTGCGGGAAACAGCCGGAGACGAAGCTGTGGGTCGCATCACCAGCGCCATTCCCGGCCTGTCACAGTTTATCTAGCCGCATCTTAGACGAATGTCAGGTGGCCTCCAATGCAAAGCCGTGGCAAAAGAAGGGTGCAGCGCATGATGGGGCCCCTGTTCAATGACATTTGAGCATAATTTTGCGGATGTTTTTCCGCACGTTTCTGAACACCACTGGCGGTCGCTTGTTGAGACCGCCCTCAAAGGCGCCGCCTTTGACAAGCTCGTCTCGCATACTGCCGACGGCATTGTCCTTCAGCCGCTGTATCCGGCAGCCGCAGGTGCGCATGACACCAAAGCACGTCTTGGACGCTGGCATAATCTGGCGCGCATCGACCACAGTGATTTTGAGAGCGCCAATGCGCAGGCGCTGGAAGATTTGAGGGGCGGTGCCAGCGGCCTGCATATTGTGTTTCAAAATTCGCTTGGCGCACATGGTTTTGGCCTGCCTGTGCCTAAAAGCGCGGATATTGCCACCCTGTTTCAGGGCATTCACCTTGAATATGGCATTGCGATAGAGCTTGACCTCTCCACCGAGACACAGATTGCGGCGCAGCTTATCGCCGATTATGTGCATCAACAGGGCATTGCGCCCAATTTGCTCAATATCAGTTTCGGGCTGAATCCGCTTATCCGTGCGGATGCACCGGGTACGGCTGGTCTGGCTCAAAGCGTGCGCAATCTGGCGCAATATAATCTCAAAGGCCCGTTTGCTGTTGCTGATGGCCGCATTGTGCATGATGCAGGCGGCTCGGAGGCGCAGGAACTGGCCTTTGTGTTGGCTTCAGCCCTCGCCTCTCTGCGGGCATTTGAGGCCAGTCGCATGGCGCTTTCTGAAGCGCGTGCGCTGCTCGGCTTCCGTATGTCCGCCGATGCCGACCAGTTTGTGTCTCTGGCGAAATTCCGCGCGCTGCGCCGTCTCTGGGCGCATGTGGAGCGAAGCTGCGGCCTTGCGCCCGAACCCATCCGCATTCACGCCACCAGCGCCTGGCGCATGATGACACGGCGCGACCCATGGGTGAATGTGCTGCGCGCCGGCACTGCCGCTTTTGCGGCCGGGCTTGGCGGTGCGGATTGCATCTCTCTCCTGCCCTTCACGCAGGCGCTGGGCCTGCCAGACCCTTTTGCGCGGCGGCTCACCCGCAATATTCAGCTCATTCTACTGGAAGAATCAAACCTCGATAAAGTGGCCGATCCGGCCGCCGGTGCAGGCGGGATTGAAGCTCTAACCGAGGCCCTGTGCGAAAAAGCATGGACCTTGTTTCAGGCTATTGAGACGCAAGGCGGGCTGAATGCGGCGTTGGATGCGGGCACAGTTCAGGCCGACATTGCCAAGGTGCGGGCCGCGCGCGACAAAAACATTGCCCGTCGCAAAGAGCCGCTCACGGGCCTCAGCGAATTTCCTAACATTCATGAGGCGGATGTGGCGGTTCTGGCACCCATGCCCGTAAACGCGCCGCACGCGGCGGGTGGTCTGGCCCCTCACCGCCTGTCCGAAGCCTTTGAGGCTTTGCGTGATGCTGCGGAGGCCGCACCCATCCGCCCGAAAGTGTTTCTCGCCAATTTGGGCACTGTGGCCGATTTCAATGCCCGGTCGATGTTCGCCAAAAATTTCTATGAGGCGGGCGGTATTGAGGCGCTCGGCAATGACGGCTTTGCTACGCTGGATGCGATGGTGGCCGCCTATCGCAATTCAGGCGCGAGCCTCGCCTGTCTGTGCTCCTCGGATGCGGTCTATGCGCAGCAGGCGGAAGCCGCAGCAAAAGCGCTGCGTCTTGCCGGTGCGCAGCTTGCCTTTGCCGGACGTCCCGCCGCACTGGAAGAGCCGCTAAGGGCCGCTGGCGTCGTCCAGTTTATCTTTGCCGGTTGCGACCTGATCGAAACCCTGCGCGCCGCTCAAACTCTGGGAGCCGCCTCATGAGCTCTATTCCTGATTTTGCCAAAATCGCTTTTGCCGCCGCGCATACCGCTGCGCCCAAGGGCGGCGCGCCCTGGCCAACGCCGGAAGGCATTGCCGTCAAGCCGATCTATACGGCGCAAGACCGCAACGGGCTGGATTTTGTCGGCTCTTACCCCGGTGCAGCGCCCTTTGTGCGCGGCCCCTACCCCACCATGTATGTCAATCAGCCCTGGACAATCCGCCAATATGCCGGTTTTTCCACCGCTGAGGATTCAAATGCCTTTTACCGGCGTAATCTCGCCGCCGGACAAAAGGGCCTGTCCATTGCCTTTGATCTGGCCACCCATCGCGGCTATGACTCAGACCATCCGCGTGTGGCAGGGGATGTCGGCATGGCCGGCGTGGCGATTGACTCCATCTATGACATGCGCACGCTGTTTTCGGGCATTCCGCTCGACCAGATGAGCGTCTCCATGACCATGAATGGCGCGGTTTTGCCCGTTCTGGCGCTGTATATTGTTGCCGCCGAAGAACAAGGCGTGCCACAGGCGAAATTGTCCGGCACCATTCAGAACGACATTTTAAAAGAATTCATGGTGCGCAACACCTATATCTATCCGCCCAAAGACTCCATGCGCATTGTCGGCGATATTTTCAGCCACACCTCGCAGCATATGCCGAAATTCAATTCGATTTCCATTTCCGGCTATCACATGCAGGAAGCGGGCGCGACACAAGACCTTGAACTGGCCTATACGCTGGCCGATGGTGTGGAATATATCCGCGCAGGGCTTGCCTCCGGCCTCACCATTGACCAATTCGCGCCGCGTCTGTCCTTCTTCTGGGCGGTGGGCATGAATTTCTTTATGGAAGTGGCGAAATTGCGCGCCGCCCGCCTGCTCTGGGCGCGGCTTGTGCAGGGCTTTGGCCCAAAATCGGCCAAAAGCCTTCCCCTTCGCACCCATTGCCAGACCTCCGGCTGGTCTTTGACCGCGCAGGATGTGTTCAACAACATCACCCGCACGCAAGTGGAAGCCATGGCCGCCACCCAGGGCCATACGCAAAGCCTGCACACCAATGCGCTGGATGAGGCCCTGGCCCTGCCCACCGACTTTTCGGCGCGCATTGCCCGCAATACCCAGCTTTTTCTGCAACAGGAGAGCGGCACCACCCGCATCATCGACCCGTGGGGCGGCTCTTATTATGTCGAGCGCCTCACCCAAGACCTTGCCGAAAAGGCGTGGAGCCATATTGAGGAGGTGGAAAAACTCGGCGGCATGGCCAAGGCCATTGCCCAAGGCATTCCGAAATTGCGCATTGAGGAGGCCGCCGCCCGCACACAGGCGCGTATTGATTCCGGCACGCAATCCGTCATCGGCGTCAATAAATTCCGCCCTGAGTCCGAACCTGTTCTCGATGTGCGACAGGTGGACAATTCCGCTGTGCGCGCCCAGCAGATCGAAAAGCTGAAGCGTCTGCGCGCCGAGCGTAACCCCGCTGCCGTGGCCGCCGCGCTGGAGGCTTTGCGCGAAGGCGCAAAAGGCACCGGCAATCTTCTCGCCCTCTCCATTGAGGCTGCGCGGGCCAAGGCCACTTTGGGCGAAATATCGCTGGCGCTGGAGCAGGTGTTTGGTCGCCATCAGGCCGACACAAAGGTGATTTCCGGCGTGTATAGCCGCGAGGCTGGTGAGGAGCGTGTCGAGCCGGTGCGTCGCCTCACCCGCGACTTTGCCGCCAATGACGGCGCAAAACCACGCATTCTGGTGGCCAAACTGGGGCAGGACGGCCATGATCGCGGCCAGAAGGTGATTGCCTCTGCCTTTGCCGATTTCGGCTTTGATGTCTCCATTGGCCCGCTTTTTGCCACGCCGGAAGAAGCAGCGCAGCTTGCGGTGAGCCAGAATGTGCATATTCTGGGCATTTCCTCGCTGGCGGCCGGCCACCTCACCCTTGTGCCGCAGGTGCGCGACGCGCTTCAAAAGCTGGGACGTCCCGACATTATGATTGTGGTGGGCGGTGTTATCCCCTCGCAGGACTTTCCGGCGCTGCTGCTGGCGGGCGCTTCAGCCATCTTCCCACCCGGCACAATGATCGCCGATGCAGCCATCAAATTGCTGGAAGACCTCAATATACGGCTGGGATATGCGCAAAAGCGGGCGGGGTGAGGCTGTTTTTCAGTTGAGGGCGCAATGGCAAAATCTCCCGCGCTTAATAAAGACCAGATCGAACTGACCAGCCGCACCGCTCTGGCCGAATGGTTGGGCCATCATCATGCCCGCAATGATGGCGTGTGGCTGATACGCCCCAAAAAGCACGCTGTTGTTGATTATCTCGACTATGACGATCTCGTCACCGAGCTCATCCGTTTTGGCTGGGTGGACAGCCTGCCCCGGCACCTCGATGACGAAAGGTCGATGCTCTATATCTCGCCGCGAAAAGCGGGCAGCGCATGGTCCGAGGCCAATAAAAGCCGCGCCGAATCACTGATCGCCTCCGGCCTGATGACCAATGCCGGACTTGCCAAAGTCACAGCTGCGCAAGCTGATGGCTCATTGACATTTCTCGATGATGTGCAAAATCTGACTATTCCTGAGGATTTGAGCCAGGCCTTGAGCGCAAATCCGCAAGCGGAAGTGCATTTTCTGGCTTTTCCGCCCTCCTCCAAACGCAATATTCTTGAATGGATCAAACAGGCAAAACAGCCGGAAACCCGCGCAAAACGCATCGCCGAAACTGTCGAAAAAGCGGCCGTGAACATACGCGCCAACCATTACCGGCAAAAAGGCGAAAGCGCTTAAAATCCCTTGCCACATCCTGAGGTTCTCGAAGAAGGGGAGGAGGGAGCGCGCACAACGGCTTTCCCTTAAATCTGAAAGGCTCTAGAATCTGCTGCCTTTGGACGGAAACGCCTCCCTCTCCCCGCCAACGGGGAGAGGGTGGGGTGAGGGGCATTTTTATGATTCCAAGCCCCTCATCCTGTCCTTCTCCCCGTTGATCCTTCGAGACGGCCTACGGCCTCCTCAGGATGACGGGGAGA
>DAIMHB010000115.1:0-6383 GCA_036723545.1 Beijerinckiaceae bacterium | reverse complement strand
CCTTGCGCGCCCAGACTTGGCATAGACACGTGCATGTCGCAGAGCTTTGTTCTTCATGATCCCGCGTCCCTGCCCGCCCAGATGCAGGGGGCCATTGTCGCCATAGGCAATTTTGACGGTGTGCACCGCGGCCATGCCGCCGTGATCGCACGGGCAAAGACGCTGGCGCATACACAGGGCAGGCCCTGCCTCGTGCTGACCTTCGAGCCGCATCCGGCGGATTTTTTCAGCGCAACATCCCATGTTTTCCGCCTGACGCCGGAAGCCGCCAAGGCCCGCGCTCTGGCCGCATTGGGGCTGGACGGCATGGTGGTGCTGCGTTTTGATGCAGCGCTGGCCGGTCTGTCGGCAGAAGAATTTGTCGCCGAAATTCTGGTGAAAAAACTGGCGATTGGCGGTGCTGTGGTGGGCTATGATTTCCATTTTGGCAGAGCGCGCGGCGGCTCACCGCAATTTTTGCGCGAGGCGGGGGCACGACACGGCTTTGCTGTCGAAATTGTTGAAAAAATTACCGCGGATGCCGACGGCCCGATCGAGGCTGTCTCTTCCACCGCCACGCGCAAGGCGCTGGAGGCGGGAGACGTTAAATTAGCGGCGCACCTGCTCGGCCACCCGTTTTTTGCGCTGGGCACTGTCATCAAGGGGGAGCAGATCGGCCGCACATTGGACATGCCCACCGCCAATATGAAAATGGACCCCTCCAGCCGGTTGCGCCACGGCATTTATGCCGTGAAGGTGCGGGTGGGCGAAGCCACTTATAATGGCGTCGCCTCCTATGGCCGCCGCCCGACCTTTGACAATGGCGCGCCGCTGCTGGAGAGCTTTCTCTTTGACTTTTCCGGCGACCTCTATGGTCAGGAAATTGAAGTGGATTTTATCGACTGGCTGCGCCCCGAACTGAAATTTGACTCCATAGAGGCCCTGAAAGCGCAGATGCAGGACGATGCGCGGTTGGCCAAAGCACGGCTGGCAGGGGCGGCATAGTCTTTTCGCGCCATCATGTGCGGGCTTGACCCGCGCATCCACGTTGCCAAATTTTCCATGGATGGCCGGATCAAGTCCGGCCATGACGGCAGAGTCGTGATTTAGAAATACGATTATCGAAAAATTTCATTATGAAAGCGGGCAACGTAACAAAATGGCCCTTGCCGTGGCTTTAATCCACGCCAAGAAGTTTCTTTATACACCATATTTATAATGGGCTGAGCCGCTCCAGCCAAAGAACCCGCAATCGCTTCGGTTAGCGCAGTACTAAAATCTCCAGAAGAATAGAATGCTTTAGATACTCCGTTAATCCCACCTTTAAGTCCCTCTTTAATGCCGCCCTCAAAGACATCAGAACCTTTAAGATTTTTCCATGCACTTACCGTTGGAAATACAATTGGAAATTGAAATTCCTTGCTTACTTTAATCGCATCATCACTGGCTTGTCTTATCCGCACTAGCTGTTTTGCCAATTCATCGGCTTGATCTACGGACGAATTAACAAGCGCAGAAAATGTATCAATTTCATTCCTGAGCAAAACCAGATCATCGTAGCGCTTGTGCTTGAATTCCAGAATCTCATTCAGCGGAACATCCGCTCTCGGCACGGGAATGGCTCGAAAAAGGTCAATCGAGCAACTTGAACCTTTTATGAGTGCGCCCCGCCGCTGAAGAATCTCGTCAACACACTGACCTAACGACCATTTTCCAGGCTCTTTCTTCTCACAATCTTCAAATGCGTCTATATAACAATTAATAATAGCTTCAGCCAAGTTCGGCGCAGGTAATTTGGTTGGCAATATCTTGAGTATTTTTTCTTTTTCTAAAAATTCAGATTCATTATCGCCAAAGGCATCAACAGGCCAAATTAACTGATCCCAAAATAACAATGCAAATCTGACCTCTTGCGGGTCTAATGATGAGCCATGTTCAAATTGAATGCGATCTGGTGCTATTTGCAAAGGATTGGTGATGATAAGTCCCCGCTTCTCTTTGCCATAATATGGATCGTTTGATTTTCTTATCTTAGCTTCACCCATATTATAACTCCAAATTTTATTGGAATTATTTTATATCATGAATAATACGAATTAATCTACCCTAGCTCCACCATCACCGGCACATGGTCGGAGGGGCGCTCCCAGCCACGGGCCTCTTTCAGCACAGAGATGCTTTTCAACTCCGGCGCGAGACTGGGCGAAAGCCAGATATGGTCCAGCCGCCGCCCTTTATTGGCCGCAGCCCAGTCGGCGGCGCGATAAGACCACCATGTATAAAGTTTTTCATCGGCCGGAATCAGCGCGCGCATGGCATCCACCCATTGGCCCGCGCCCTGCACAGCGTTGAGCGCCTCCACCTCCACCGGCGTATGGCTGACAATTTTCAGCAGCGCCTTATGGCTCCAGACGTCATGCTCCAGCGGCGCAATATTGAGGTCGCCCACCAGAACGGCCTTGCCCTTTGTCACCTCGCCCTGCGCAAACCAATCGCGCATTTCAGCCAGAAAGCCGAGCTTATGGGCAAATTTCTCATTGATTTCAGGGTCAGGCTCGTCGCCGCCGGCCGGCACATAGAAATTATGCACATCCATGCCGCCCACCCGCACATGAAGATGGCGGGCATCGCCTTTGCCAAAAAATTCACGTTTTTCAATAAGCTCCAGCGGGTGCTTGGACACCACCGCCACGCCATGATAGCCCTTCTGGCCATTGATGGCGCAATGCGCATAACCTGCCTTGCGGAAGTCGCCATGCGGAAATTCGGAGTCGCGCACTTTGGTTTCCTGCAAGCACAGCACATCGGGCTGATGCTGTTGCAGAAAATGCGTGACAATATCCATGCGCAGCCGCACTGAATTGATGTTCCATGTGGCAAGTTTGAATGGCACGAGCGACTCCTTTTTTATATTTTAGCTCTGGCAGTTTGTGGCCAGATAGGCAACAGTTGTGCGTGTTTATAAACGGGAATCTGACTGTGTCTGAAATGATCATTCGTGAGGCGGTGCTTGAGGATATGTCCGGCGTGCTGGAGATTTATAATGAGCTGATCGCCACCTCCACCGCCATTTATTTTGACGAACCGCTGCCGCTGCAAAACCGGATCGACTGGTTTCACCAGCGCCAGCGTGAGGGCTATCCGATTTTTGTGGCGGTGGATGACAGCGGCGTGCTCGGCTTTTCATCCTTCGGCGATTTTAACCCGCGCCCCGGGTATCGCTTTACGGTGGAAAATTCGATCAATCTGCGCGCCGACCAGCGCGGCAAAGGCTTAGCCACCCGCCTGATGCAGCCGCTGATCGAGCGGGCGCAAAAGCTGGGCAAACATGTCATGCTCGGCCTGATCGACGGCGACAATGCCGCCTCCATCCGCCTGCACCAGAAGCTCGGCTTTGAGCAAACCGCCTTCATGCCGCAGGTGGGCTATAAATTTGGCCGCTGGCTTAACCTTGTGATCATGCAGCGCAGCTTATGAAACAATCTATTGGCACCATAAGTCTGCTTGTGCGGGACTATGACGAAGCCATTGCCTTCTATGTTGACAAACTGGGCTTTGACCTGATTGCCGACAGTGATCTGGGAGACGGCAAACGCTGGGTTCTGGTTGCGCCCAAAAGCGGGACAGGCGCGCAGCTTTTATTGGCCAAAGCCGTGGGGCTGCACCAATGCGCAGCCATAGGACAGCAGGCCGGCGGGCGCGTGTTTTTGTTCCTCTACACAGATAATTTTGAGCGCGACTATGCGGCCATGACAGCCAAGAACGTCTCTTTTCTGGAAGCGCCGCGCCATGAGTCTTATGGCACCGTTGCTGTTTTTGCTGATCTTTATGGCACAAAGTGGGATTTGATCGAGCTTAAATCCTGATTTTACTTTTTATTAAGGCTGCTGTTGGGATCAAGATTGATCTTGAACATCTCGGGATCAATTTTCGAGAGGGTGTCAATATTGAACAGCGACACCACAGTCTCATAGCCCTGCGGGTCTGTGACGATCCATTGCTTGAGGGTGAAGGTGCCGGGATCAAACACCAGCTTGATGCGCGAGGTGCCGCCCAATGTGGCCTTATCCTCAATCAGAATGGCGACATTATCGGCATCGCTCTGCACATCCAGCACTTTAGTGTCCTTTGTCAGGTCAATCGTGCCGGAGAGCAGAAATTTCAGCGGCGTCTGGCCAATAAAATAAAGGTCCTGCGTGCGCAGCTTTTTGTCGCGCACGGCCACAGAAGTTCCATCCGCCAGAATTTGCAATGTGGCCGGTTCGGTATAATCAAACCGCATGTGGCCCGGCTTCTGCACATAAAGCTCGCCTTCAGAGCGGTGGCCGTCCGTGGTGAGCTGCACAAATTCAGCCGAAAAGGTGGTGGTGGCATTAAAATAGGCATTGGCTCTGGCCACAGCCTCACGCGCGGACAGCACAACAGGCGGGGCAGGCGGCACAACAGCCCCTTTAACGCCCGGCTTGACCGGCGGCGGCGGCACCGGGGCCACAGTCTGCAATTCAGCGGGCACAGCAGACTGGGCCAGAGCCTCAGGCTGCGAACCCGCATACAAACACAGGACAAAGGCAGACATGAAAACAGCTTTGACCACATGACGATAAAACATAAGGCAGACTTTCAATAGATTCGCGGGCAATGGATGCTGATCATTGCAGGTGCTTGTGGCAATTACGCGGCAATCAGTCATCTTCAAATGGCGCGCGGTCCACGCCATTGCCCACTAAAATTTCGCGCTTGCCCGCATGATTGGCCGCGCCCACAAGACCTTCCTTTTCCATACGCTCAACCAGCGAGGCGGCCTTGTTATAGCCCACCGACAGGCGGCGCTGGATATAGGATGTGGAGCATTTGCGGTCGCGCAGCACGATATTCACCGCGCGGTCATAAAGATCACCACCCTCTTCGGCATCCATCGAGCCGGGCGAGGCCAATTCGCGCTCGCCATCTCCGGCCTCGGCCTCCTCGGAGGTGATGGCCTCCAGATATTCCGGCTGGCCTTGGGTTTTCAGGTGAGCGACAATTTTTTCCACCTCATTGTCCGACACAAACGGCCCGTGCACACGGCTGATGCGCCCGCCACCCGCCATATAGAGCATATCGCCCTGCCCCAAGAGCTGCTCGGCCCCCATTTCGGAAATAATAGTGCGGCTATCGATTTTCGAGGTCACCTGAAACGAAATACGGGTCGGGAAATTGGCCTTGATCGTGCCGGTGATGACATCCACCGAAGGGCGCTGGGTGGCCATGATGAGATGAATGCCCGCCGCGCGCGCCATTTGCGCCAAACGCTGGATCGCGCCTTCGATATCCTTGCCCGCCACCATCATCAGGTCGGCCATTTCATCGACAATGACAACAATATAGGGCAAGGGATCGAGGCTCATTTCCTCCTGCGCATAGGTGGCCTCGCCATTGTCCTTGTTGAAGCCGGTCTGGATGGTGCGGATGATCACCTCGCCGCGCTCGCGCGCCTCGGCCAGACGGGCATTGAAACCGTCAATATTGCGCACGCCGACCTTGGACATTTTCTTATAACGATCCTCCATTTCGCGCACGGCCCATTTGAGCGCGACAACGGCCTTTTTCGGATCGGTGACGACCGGCGTCAGCAAATGCGGAATGCCATCATAGACCGACAATTCCAGCATCTTCGGGTCCACCATGATCATCCGGCACTCCTCCGGCTTCAACCGGTAGAGAATGGACAGAATCATGGTGTTAATGGCCACGGATTTGCCCGAACCGGTGGTGCCTGCCACCAGCAGATGCGGCATTTTGGCCAGATCCACTATCACCGGCTCGCCGCCGATGGTTTTGCCCAGAGCAATGGCCAGCTTCATCCGCGATTTCTCGAAATCCTCGCAGGCCAGCAATTCACGCAGATAAACCGTTTCACGGCGATGGTTGGGCAGTTCAATCCCAATGGCATTGCGCCCCTGCACCACCGCCACGCGCGCCGAAATGGCCGACATCGAACGGGCAATATCATCGGCCAGACCAATAACGCGCGAGGATTTGAAACCCGGGGCCGGTTCAAGCTCATACAGCGTCACCACAGGGCCGGGCCGCACATTGATAATCTCACCCTTGACGCCGAAATCCTCCAGAACGCCTTCCAGCAGGCGGGCATTCTGCTCCAGCGCATCTTCCGAAATGCGGGTGACAGGCTGTTTTTTGGCATCCGTCAGCAGCGCCAGTTGCGGCAAGGCATAGGCCGGGCGGTCGAAAAGGGTGGGCTGCGCCTCCTGCAACACGCGCTTGCCCGGTTTAAGCGCCGTGGGCGCCGCCGCAACGCGCGAATGGGCCGTCGAGTCCACAGTTCGCGCATCATCGCCATAGTCATTATAGGCCGGACGCGGAACAGGCGCCTGTCTGGTCATAGGTGCGGCACGCATGGGCAC
>DAIMHB010000114.1:0-6392 GCA_036723545.1 Beijerinckiaceae bacterium | reverse complement strand
CCCGCCCCACAGCCTGCAGGCATGATCGAGATGTTGTCCGCCCGAAATGAGCGGGCGATCCTCATCATCGACAATTGTCCGCCTGAGACCCATAAGTTGCTGTCTGAGCGTATTCTGAATTCGTCACATTTGAGCCTGATCAGTATCGAGTATGACATCCGCGACGATTATCCTGAAGGAACCGACGTCTTTTCGCTCGAACCGGCATCGGAGGAGTTGATCCGGTCATTACTGGAAAGGCGATATCCCGACATGTCCCAACCGAATATCCGGACTGCCGCAGATATAGCCGGAGGCAATGCACGTGTTGCCTTGGCGCTGGCGGCAACGGTGAAGACGCATGGCTCGCTCGCCGGCCTGCGAGACGAGGACCTGTTCAATCGCTTGTTTCAACAACGTCGGCCTGATGATCCGGACTTGTTGGCGATCGCGCAAGCCTGTGCGCTGGTCTACTCATTCGAGGGCGAGGATACATCCGACGCGTCGGAGCTGAGCTTTCTCGGTGCGCTGATCGGCAAAAGTGTGCAAGAGGTCTACAGGGGGATCGCTGACATCCGCGACCGGGACTTGGCGCAGGCGCGCGGTCCCTGGCGGGCGATCCTGCCACACGCGGTCGCCAATCGCCTGGCGGCCGCTGCGCTCAAGCGAATCCCACCCGCAACCATCCACACCCGCTTCACCCGTCATACATCGGAAAGATTGCTGCAGTCCTTCTCGCGCAGGCTTGGCTATTTGCACGACAGCGACGAAGCCCGTGATATCGTGCAAAAGTGGTGGGAACCCGGTGGAGCTCTCGCTGATATTTTTGCCCTTTCGGATTTTTACCGGTCAGTTTTGACAAACATTGCGCCTGTCAATCCAGAGGCCGTTCTTTTGGCTATTGAAGCAAGTGTGTCGCAGGCAAGCGTTGAAGCGATCGCAAACAATACATATCTCGTGCTTCTGCTTCGGAAAATCGCCTACGATGAGATCTATTTTGGAAGGGCGGTCCGTCAACTCGTCCGCTTTGCCGTCAGCCCAAATGAACGGCATGATCGGCAGGAACCACTGCGGGTTCTGGAGTCCCTTTTTCATCTCTATCTGTCTGGCACCCACGCTTCGCTCGACGTTCGTCTGGCCTGTATCCGTTCTCTGATGCAATCGCCAGCACCGCCCGAACAAGCCATAGCAGGTAAACTGCTAGCAGCAGCGTTGGAATCGTTCGATTTTACGTCGCACTACGAATTCAATTTTGGCTCGCGATCGCGGGATTACGGTTACCAGCCATCAACAGGCCACGAGGAAGTCAATTGGTACGCCGGCTGCCTGGATTTTGCAGCTCAATACGCGCTGGAGGATGGATCCATCGGTGAACTGGTTCGAACGGCAATCGCCAACGAATTCAGAGGGCTCTGGACCGTTGTGGCACAAGCCAACGCCCTCGAGCCGATTGCCCGAGCGATTGCCGCAAAGAGATTCTGGCGCGAGGGCTGGCTTGCGGTGCGCAAAACGCGTTTTTTTGCCGACGCGAATATGCCGGAGGAGTATCGATGCCGTTTGTCCGAACTGGAGGTGCTGCTCAGACCGAAAGATCTGGTCGGCAACATCCGCAGTATCGTCTTGGGCGGCTGGTACGATTACAACGAACACGAGCATGTGGATGATCTGAAGGCCGATTTGTCGAGCGGTCGGGAACTGAAAACCGATACGATCCAGGCACTGGGTCGCGATCTCGCGGTCGATCGACAGGCGTTCGCCGAAATCCTACCGGAATTGCTCAGCGGAGAGGGCCAACTTTACCCTCTGGGCCTCGGGCTCGCCGAGGCCAGCGAAGATCCTGTTGGTCATTGGTCAGATATTTGTATGGCTCTCGGAGAATCCGCGCAACCAAACGGCTTATTCGCTCAAGGCTTTCTGCGCGGAATTCAGATGCGAGACGCGGAATTGGCAAATGCGTTTTTGAATGAGGTTGCGGTCAATGCGGGGATCGCCAGATTATTGCCCATCATGCAACTGTCCATCGACATTGACGACCGGGGGCTGGCGCGCCTCCTTTCGTCATTGGAAGCAGGCGAGGCCCCGATACACTACTACACAGGATGGGCCTATGGCCGCGCCTGTGATGGCCTGACAGGTGCCGATTTCAGCCGGCTTGTTGCGGCGATAGCGCAAAAGCCCGAGGGCATGCCTGTTGCAATCGACATTTTGCAAATGCGGCTGTTTTCCGACCGCAACCTGGGCAAGGAGACCGCCCCAGAGATCATTGAGACGGGGCGACAGCTTCTTGCAGCATTTGATTTTGAAGCGAAGGGGCGCCGCGAGCAACAAATAGACTTTCATCTGGCTCAAATTGCCCTGGCGACATTGGGTGGTAACGAAGGCAAGCACGTTGCAAGGCGCCTCTGTCGTGTCTTGATCGAGAAAAATACACGTTACGAGGTTCATGGATGGCAATACAACGACCTTTTGACGGCGCTTGTGAAGCTGCATCCGACCGACATGCTCGACGAATTGCTGGACCACGGCGCGAACCTGTTGAGACAAAATCTCAATTTGATCAAGATGATCGAACGTCATCAAGGCGCGCTGCTGCGCGATATTCCCGATGCGATCTGGTTGGCCTGGTGCGAGGCAGATCGGGACAGGCGGTACCCCATTGCAGCCGCGGCAATCCTCTCCTTTAAGCCGGCAGGTGAGCCGGGACAGTCAGCATGGACAGAGCTGTCGCTTGCCCTATTGAAGGAGTCTCCCGATCCACTGGCCGTCTTCCGCGCGATTGTAGGCAATCTATATCCGATGAGCTGGAGCGGGTCGCGCGCTGCGATTTTGGAAGGGCGTCTGAGTCTGCTGGAACGACTTGATATCAGTCAGCTTCCAATATTGGCCTCGGAGCTGGAAAACGCAAAATCGGTTCTGACAGAAAATATCGAGACCGAGCGCCGCTGGGAGGACGGTCACCAACGGGAGGAGAACGAACGATTTGAATAGCAACACGCTTCCATGCCCGGCAGCTTTGGGCACGTCGCTAGATGGACTGCTGTTCGACGACCGGACTACGCACTTCTGGTTGAAAATTCAAAAGGCCAACCTGGATCTCAACGCAAGGTCCACTTTCAACTGCGCGAGAATATATTACAGATCAACCACTTATCAAACCCGGACTGGATCATTTACCTGTGAAAAACGACCCAGACTAGGGCGACATTGGCCGCACTTTGAGAGCAGAATTACCCAAAAAGCGGCCTCATCGCCTTGATAAGTTCTTGATATATTGTGCTATTTCTTATGGCGCTAAAAGTCTATGAATCCAATAGACTGTATGGCGGAGAGGGGGAGATTCGAACTCCCGATAGGCTTGCACCTATGCCGCATTTCGAGTGCGGTGCATTCGACCACTCTGCCACCTCTCCGGGGTGATGATGCGGCGAGTGATCGCCTCAACTTCAGGTCGAAGGGGCGATTAGCACGATGCGTTCAAAAGCACAAGTCTTCTGTCTTGCATTTGCTGCCCCTCAGGCGTGAATTGTCGGCTTGACCTTGTGCATTCTCGTCATAATGTGCAGAACTGTTGTCCGTTGCACAAGGAGATAAACATGATGATTTTGCGTTCGAGCCCGGCCTCGCCCTTTGGCCGCAAGGTGAAAATTGCCGCCAAATTGCTGGGGCTCTGGCCGCAGATCACCCTTGTGGATGCCGATACAACCAATCCGTCCGACAGTTTGCGCCAGCAAAATCCGCTGGGAAAAATTCCGGTTCTGGTGCTTGAAAATGGCGAGGCCATCTATGACAGCCGTGTCATCGTGCAATATCTTCAGGACATTGCCGGTGGGGAGGCGCTGATCCCGAATGAGCGCGCGGCACGCTTTGCAACATTGCGGCTGGAGGCTCTGGCTGATGGTGTTCAGGACGCTGCCCTTTTGCAGGTCTATGAAGGGCGGTTTCGTGATCCGGCGATGCAGGACGCCAAATGGCTCCAGCATCAGGCGGAAAAGGTTGCCCGCGCCCTGACCTATCTTGAAGCCAATGTGCCCGACGAAAGCACACATCTGGGCAATGTGGCTGTGGCCTGTGCGCTCGGTTATCTGGATTTACGCTTTTCCGGCCTCTGGCGCCAGAATCATCCGAATCTGGTGAGCTGGCTGGCGCGGTTTGAGGCGCGGGTGCCCGGCTTTGCCGCAACCCGGGTCACCGCGTGATACAAAAGCCCGGCTGAGAGATCAGCCGGGCTTTGAAATTGAGGCGACTTCAAGGGCCGCGCAGCAAAGACTAAAAATGATAGTTGACGCCGGCGCGGATGGTTGAATAATGCAGGCCTGCGGGCACAACATCGGTGCTGCTGAAATAGTTTTTCGAGCCCAGCGCCGTATAGAGATATTCGGCTTTGGCCGAAATGTTGTTGGTGAATGAATATTCGATACCCGCGCCCAGATTATAGCCGGTTTCAATCTTGTTCTGTGACATGAATGCCGGCGTTGATGTGGTCAGGCTGCCCTTGACATTGCCATAGGCAAAACCGCCGGTGCCATAAACGAGGGCGCGATCCATCGCATAACCAAGGCGGCCACGGATTGAACCGTTCGAGGTCAGATAGCCGCGGCCATTGCCATAGGTGGAAGCGGATGTGGACTTCAGCCAGGCTTTGTCCATGTCGCCTTCAATGCCGGCAACAAACTGGCCGATCTGATAATTATAACCGGCGGTCAGGCCAAGCAGACCGCTGGAAGGGGAGCCAAATGCGGCCTTGCCATCTTTTGTGAAGCTGCCTGTGCCATAGCCGGTGTTGCCGCCCACATAGAAGCCGGTCCAGCTGAATGCGGGAACAGGCGTATAGGACGAGGACGTCACCGGAGCCTGCCGCCGGCTTGGCAGGTCGGCAGCCTGTGCCGAGGCGGCAACGGACAGGGCCGCAAGGGCGGCGCCCACAAGAAGAATGTTTTTCATAATCTGTACTCCTGATACAAAGCGACCGGCAGAGGTTCGCCGTTATCTGATGGATTTTTTATACTCTGAATGGTTATCAAAGTCTGTCACCCGATGAGCACATAACATTCGGCAAATGTGGCGTGAGTTTGGCAAGTATTTGTAAAGAATATGATTTAAATATACTGGCATTAAAAAATGTTAATGTTTAAATATAACTTAAATTATATTATATTTTTTTGAGAATTTATTTTGAATATTTGATATTTTTATGGTTTATAATTTATTAAATTATCAATTAATATTTTATATTGTGATTGTTTCGCCGCAAAAGAGGCTGGTTATTCCACCGCATTGCCTTAGATTTCCTTAGAAATAACGGGTTCAGGCCTTATATGCAGACGTGGAGTGTCTGCACAGGCCAGATGTGAGCGCAATGAAAGAGCATGAAATGGCAGAATCTGACGCAAATTATCCTTTTGGCGCCGTATCCGCTCGCAAAGTGGCGCTGGTTTCCGGTGCGGGGCAAAGAATCGGGCGGGTGATTGCGGAACAACTTGCCGCCAATGGGTATGATCTGGCCATTCACTGCCACAGTTCCCGCGCGGCGGCGGAAGAACTGGCGGCGCAATGTGCGGCCATTGGCGTGCGGGCTGAGGTGTTTGCGGCTGATCTTGCCGATCCTGCTGCGCCCGAGCGTTTGATTGCAGCGGCGGTGCAGGCGCTGGGCCCGCTGAGCCTGCTGGTGAATTCGGCGTCCCTATTTGAGCCGGATGAATTTGGCGCTTTGGATGCGCCGCAATGGGAGTCGCATTTTGCCGTGAATCTCAAAGCGCCGGTGTTTCTGGCGCAGGCCTTTGCGGCGCAGGCGCCTGCGGGCTCCAGCATTGTCAATATTATCGACCAGCGGGTATGGAAACTCACACCGCAGTTTTTTTCCTATACATTGACAAAATCGGCCCTTTGGACCGCCACGCGCACAATGGCGCAGGCGCTGGCGCCGCATATACGGGTCAATGCGGTCGGGCCGGGGCCGACCTTGCCCAATCCGCGCCAGAGTGCGGCCGATTTTGAGCGTCAGGCGGCGGCTGTCGCGCTGGAACAGGCTGTGCGTCCGCAGGATATTGCCGAAGCGGTGCTGTATCTGGCTGCAGCCCGCGCCGTGACCGGGCAGATGATTGCTGTGGATGGCGGGCAGCATCTGGCCTGGCGCACGCCCGATGTGGTGGGTTTTGCCGAATAGGGCGTTCAGGACAGGGATTGTTCCAGCAGGTGCTGGAGTGTCTGCGGGTCGCGTGGAAATCCGGCCCTGATCCATGCGGCCTGAAGTTTTTTGAGCACGATTCCTATGCCCGGGCCGGGGGGCAGGCCGCGCGCCAGCAGGTCAGCCCCCGAAAAGGGCAGTTGCGGTTCCGGCGTATCGCGTAAAAAGGCATGCGCCTGAAGCCAAAGACTGCTCGTGACCAAAGCGCCGCTGGCGCAGTGCGCCAGAC
>DAIMHB010000113.1:0-6457 GCA_036723545.1 Beijerinckiaceae bacterium | reverse complement strand
CGTCCAGATATTGCGCGCCAGAATCAATCAGGAAAATGCCGCGCGAAATTTTGCGGTTGGAGGCCTCGGATACACGATAATGCGGGATGGCGGCATTGGGGCCAAAACCCGCAATCGAGGGAAAAGACACATCCCTGAGCTTGCCCGTATCGCGCCGGAAACTCTCCAGCGCCTTGACCGCGGATATTTCACTCTCCTTGCCCTTGGGGGCATGATGGTCAAACCAGCACAGGAATTTGGCCAGCGCCACGGCATCGCGCAAGTGAGCCTTGCGGGTGCCGGCCAGTTCGCGGCTGTTTTTGGCGGCTTTCATCAGAGCAATCGGATCCGCGCCGCTCTCCGCTGAATTGCCCAGAATCTGCTTGAATTTGGCCGGTGCGCTTGTGGCCTCCAGCCGCACCTTTTTATTGCTGCGCGCCAGTGAGTCCAGCGCTGCGGTCAGGTCCTCGGGGCTGTGCACATCCACAGTTGCGCGCAAGGCTTCCCGCACCTCGGGGCTGAGTTTGCGGCTGTCGATATAAAGCTGCACCTTGCCGGTTGCGGGCACCAGCGCAAAACTGAGCGGCAGCGGCGTATGCGCCACATCCTGCCCGCGGATGTTCAAAAGCCAGGCCACATTATGCGCGTCCGACACCACCAGCGCGTCACATTTGGCATTTGTCAGTGCCTCCTGCACACGCGCCAGCTTGGCCTCAGCGCTTTCGCCCGCCCATGTCTCGGGATAGAGTGTGACCTTGCCCAGCTGTGCATCGGGCCGGTTCCAGACGCGGTCAACCAGATTGACACTGGCCACCAGCTCGCCGCCCTTGGCACTCACTGCCTTGCTCAGGCGCTCCACTGCGCCGGAGGTCAGCAACCACGGATCATAGGCAATTTTCTGGCCAGTCTGCACATGCGCGGTCAGCCATTCTTCAGGCGGCGCGTCGATAAGATGCTGCGGATCAAACACATCTGTATCCACCTGTTCGCGCACCTGCACCGTATAACGGCCATCGACAAAAATTGCGGCCCGCTCGGCCAGCACAATGGCCAGACCTGCCGAGCCGGAAAAGCCGGTGAGCCATTTTAAACGTTCGGAATTGGGCGCGACATATTCATTCTGATGCTCGTCGGCGCGGGGAATGATGAAACCGTCGAGATTATGGCGTTTCATCTCGGCGCGCAGCAGGGCTGCCCGGCCCGCGCCCTCACTGCGTGAGGATTCATCTTCAAATGACTGAAACACGGCCTTGAACATGATGGCTCCTTTAAGGTTTCAAATGGGTCGTTGCGCCGCGCCGCCGCGCGCCAGCAGCAGCGTTGCCCAGCCCTCCAGCATAAGGTGGCTCTTGAGATAAAACCCCTGGGCTTTATAGGCGGACAAAACCCCCGCGACATCGCCCGCCAGCAGGCCGGACAAGATGAGTTCGGCCCCGTTTCCGGCCACTGCGGCGATGGATGGTGCGAGAAGCCGCAGGGGCCGCGCCAGAATATTGGCGAAAATCAGATCATAATAGCGCGGCCTGTCCAGCGCGGGATGGCGCACACCCACCGCTGTCACCGGCTTAAGCCAAGGCTTGGCGCCGTTGAGCGCGGCATTGCCCAAGGCCGCCTCAACCGATATGGGGTCAATATCACCGCTGCTGACAAAATGATGCAGATGCTTGGCCGCCGCCAGCGCCAATACGCCGGTGCCGGTGCCGACATCCAGCACATGGCGCGGGCGACGCTGTTTTAAAATGTGATCCAGCATCACCAGACAGCCGCGTGTGGTGCCGTGATGGCCGGTGCCAAAGGCCAGCGCTGCCGGAATTTCAAGGCCGATCTCGTGGCTGCGCACTGTGGCGCGGTCATGGCGGCCATGCACAACAAAGCGCCCCACCCGCACGGGCACCAGCCCTTCCAGCGCGGTGGCCACCCAGTCCTTTTGCTCGACAGAGCCGAATGTCAGCTTTGCGGCAATATCCGCTCCCAGCGCGTCTGCAACGAGTGTGCGCAGGGCGGCCTCATCCGGCGCATAATGGAAATAAACCTCGACCATCCAGTCTTTTGAAACCCATGCGGCGGCATTGGGCTCCACCTCGAACATGGATATGGCGGTTTCATCTTCGTCGAACATGTCGAGAAGCAGATTGGAAAGGCTGTTGGCGGTCTGCTCGTCGCAGCCAAGGCGCATCATATGTGTTGAAGAATTTTGGACCATGCGCCTTTATGCAAAGGCGGCGGGCGCTTGTCCAGATGATAAGTGTCCAGTCGGTCTGTAAGCCGGGTTCTGTAAGGCAGCCTTGCGGCTACGCGGCGACCATTCATCTTGTGTGGCCCTTGCGGGACACCTCTAGCAACCTACCCGGACAACACCCCGCATAAGGGCTGGGGCGCAAGGCCCCGGTTGTCCCTATTTGGTTTTGCTCCTGGTGGGGTTTACCATGCCGTTGACGTTGCCGCCCGCGCGGTGCGCTCTTACCGCACCGTTTCACCCTTACCTCCGGCAGGCCGGAGGCGGTTTCTTTTCTGTGGCACTTTCCCTGAGGTCACCCTCGCCGGATGTTATCCGGCACCATATATGCGTGGAGCCCGGACTTTCCTCTTTAAAAAAGCGGTCGCCCGACCGACTGGACCCGTTCGATTAAGGCCAAAGCCGCGCGGGCGTCAATACAATTCGCGCCAGCGTGATACATCAGCCCATGATCGCTTTGGCTTTGGCGCAATAGCTGCGGTTTGCGCGGCTCATATGGCTGGTGCCAAGGCCGGACTGATAACGCATCAATGTGCCGCAGGTGTCGCCATCGGCCATGCGATAGGCCTGCGCCAGATAGCGTATGCCAAAGGCAAGGTTCACCTCGGGAATGTAAAGTGCGGAAACCGGACCAGAAAAACCGACACCGCGCGCGGTCTGTGGTTTGATCTGCATCAGGCCCAGGGCGCCGTGGTTGGCAACATGAGGATTAAACCGGCTTTCGATTTGCACCACCGCAGCGGCCAGTTCGGCCGGCACCTTGTTTTCAGCCGCGTTCTGAACAATCACATCGGCATAAGGCGTGTGTGAGAGCAGCGTGCGGGCTGCAGAATGCGTGAATTTATGGCGTGCATGGGTGCCTTTCGCAGAGGCGGAAGCGGCCTGAGTCTGATCATTTGCAAGGCTGGAATGCGGTGCAAAAAGGCTTTCAAAAAACCCCGGTTTGGTGTCCGCTGCCAGAGCAGCATGAGGGCCTAATTGCATCGCATAGATCAAACAAACACTGCTCAGGCCAACTTTGAATTTATTCATTACAAGTCCTAATCTAATGAAAGATGAGGACAGAATATATGGTCTATTTTGTCCATAAAAGGGCAAAGTAAAAATACATATTATTACTCAATGCTTATGGTTGCTTTATTGTAAAATATTTTTTTCTATTTATTTTTGAATAAAACGCTCATTTTTTGAAATATTGATTTTTTAAATTAAAATATACTCAAAAAAGCCACAATTCGAATCACCCTCCTGAAGGGCTTTTTCTGTGCGCTCTGGTCAGTCATGTGATATTCAGATTCGAAGGTGTATATGTGGTTGTGTATGCTGGCTTTTCAGGAGATGAAGGCCTTGATGTCAAAATGATTTCATCATGGGCAGATGGAGGATAACTATATGAAAAAATTGATTTTATCGTCTTTGATTCTTGCAGCTTCTGTTGCTTTGGCCGGTTGCAACACACCGCAGGACCGTGCCACGGGCGGCGCACTGATCGGTGGTGCGGCGGGTGCGGCGATTGGCGCTTCCGCCACCCATAATGCGGGCGGCGCGGTGGCTGGTGGTATACTTGGCGCCGCAACCGGAGCCATCATCGGCGGCTCAACAGCCGCACCGGCGGCGCAGCCTGTGCCGGAGCATCGCCATTGCGCCCATTGGGGCTATGATTATTACGGCAATTCGGTCTGCACCCGCTATTATTATGACTGAGGGGTGAGCCCTGAACGCCGATTCATCATTGGTCAGTGATCTGGTGGCCTCGCCCAATTTCGGCGAGCGCCGCCAGAGCGTGGACATGCTTGTGTTGCACTATACCGGCATGGCCACCGGCGCGGCGGCGCTGCACCGTTTGTGCGATGCCGCTTCGGAAGTTTCATGCCATTATATGGTGTGGGAGGATGGCCGGATCACCCAGCTTGTGGCCGAGGCGCGGCGGGCTTGGCACGCGGGCGCCAGTCACTGGGCCGGAGTTTCAGATGTAAATTCGGCCTCCATCGGCATTGAACTGGTGCATGAAGGCCCTGCTCACGGGCCACCGCAATTTCCGCAGGCGCAAATTTTGGCAACCATCGCCCTGTGCAAGGATATTCTGACGCGTCATGCCATTCCGGCCGCGCATGTTCTGGCGCATTCGGATGTGGCTCCGGGCCGCAAGATTGACCCGGGCGAGGGTTTTCCCTGGCCTGTGCTGGCAGAGGCTGGCATTGGTCTGTGGACACCATCGGAACCGATCGTTTCAGGCCGGTTTTTCAGCCTTGGCGATCAGGGGCAACCGATTGAAGCCTTGCAAAGCCTGTTCGCGCTTTATGGCTATGGGCTGGACATCAGCGGTTATTTTGACACGGCGACACAGGCTGTGGTCAGCGCGTTTCAGCGCCATTTTCGCCCCGCACGGGTGGACGGCGTGGCGGATGCCTCAACCATCACCATGCTGCGCACGCTTTTAACGCATAAGATCAGCCTGAGCTGACAGTTTTACTGCGTTCTGCGGCGAAACGATCCAATGCGCATATGTCTTCGTAAACATTTATAAATTATGGAGATTGACCATGTTATCACGTCGTTTGTTATTGTCGTCCGGTCTTGCGCTTGTTCTGGGGGTGGGGGCATGGGCTGTGTCTGCCGATGCCGTTGAACTCGCGCCCTATGTCGCGGCGGATGTTGAAAAGCTGATCAAATCCGGCAAGCCGGTGGTGCTGCATGTTTATGCGCCCTGGTGTCTGCAATGCCGTGCGCAGGCCTCCATTCTGGGCAGCCTGCAAACCGATGCCCGCCTGAGCCAGATTCACTTCTTCCGCGTGGCCTATGATGACCAGAAGGATGTTGTGGCCGCGCTGAACTGTTCGCGTTCGACCCTCATTGCCTATAAGGGCGGCAAAGAGGTGGCCCGCATGTCCTGGGCTACGGACGAAAAAAGCGTGATGCAAATTCTCGAAGCGGCATTGTAAATGCTCACCTTGCTGCTGGCCTTTCTGGCGGGTCTGCTGACCATATTGAGCCCCTGCGTGCTGCCGCTGGCCCCGATCGTGATGGCCGGGGCGCGGGCCAGGGATGTGCGCGGGCCATTGGCGCTGGCCGCTGGTCTGGCCACAACCTTCGGCATTGTCGGCGGCTGTCTGGCCTCCTTTTCGATAGAGCTGGGGGATACGGGCTGGATCCGCCTGTTTGCGGCCGGGGCAATGGTGCTGTTCGGGCTGGTGATGCTGGTGCCAGCCTTGGGCATGAAGGCCGAACACTGGCTGGGGCCAATGGCGCAACTGGCGGATAAACTGGCTGGTTTTTTGCCTGAAACGGGACTGTTCGGGCAATTTCTGGCAGGTGTGGTGCTGGCTTTCGCCTGGGCGCCCTGTGTCGGGCCCACGCTTGGCGCGGCCTTTGCGCTGGCCGCCAGCGGCGGTTCGCTGATCGCCGCTATTGTAACAATGGCGGTTTTTGCGCTGGGTTCGGCCCTGGCCTTGCTGATGGCGGGATATGGCCTTGCCCGAATTGCCACCCGAGGAAAGTTATGGGCACGCCAGAGTGCCAGACTTGGCTCATTTTTGCTGGCATCTGTGCTGGTTGTGACCGGAATGGCCATTCTGACCGGCCTCGACAAAACAATCGAAGCTGGGCTTGTTGCCGCCATGCCGGACTGGCTGGTGCTGGCGGCAACACGAATTTAGGCGGCTGAGCCATAGCTCATGGTGCTGAAGCGGCTGGTTCTATGGGCATTTTCCACATTTTGCAGAAATTGCCGCGCGCTATTGTCCCATGAATAGGTTTTGGCCAGTGCCAGCGCGGCTTCGCGCGGAATGCGCAGCGCTTCCATACAGGCGTGATGTAAATTTTCGTCGAGACAGCCGGCCT
The DNA here is from genome assembly GCA_036723545.1 of Beijerinckiaceae bacterium. Classification (GTDB taxonomy): domain Bacteria; phylum Pseudomonadota; class Alphaproteobacteria; order Rhizobiales; family Beijerinckiaceae; genus JANXSV01. The sequence continues at coordinate 402 of DAIMHB010000113.1, read as the reverse complement.
GCGTGCCGCCGATGACATCCAGCGGGCCGGTCACCGGATAGGCGGCCACGGGCAGGCCGCTGGCCAGCGCCTCCAGCAAGACAATGCCGAATGTATCGGTGCGGCTGGGAAACACGAAGACATCGGCGCTGGCATAGGCCTGCGCCAGAGCCTCGCCGGATTTCATGCCCAGAAAATGCGCATCCGGATATTTGTGCTCCAATGCCTTGCGGGCGGGGCCATCGCCCACCACAACCTTGGAGCCGGGCAGGTCGAGTTCCAGAAAGGCCTCGATATTTTTCTCCACCGCAACACGGCCAACATAAAGAAACACCGGCCCTTTAAAGCCGAAATCAACGCGGCGGCTGGGGTTGAACAGCGTGTGATCCACCCCGCGCGACCAGCGCATCAAATTGACAAACC
>DAIMHB010000112.1:3160-6515 GCA_036723545.1 Beijerinckiaceae bacterium | reverse complement strand
CCTCATAGCCCTTGCCGTCATCCGGAGAAGTCTTGAGATGAGCCTCAATTTTTTCGACAGCAGCGAACAGAGGATTTTGTGACGCAGCATTCGGCTGCACCACCTGCGGCGAACCATCAGCCCCGAAACGGGCGTCGCCCAGTTTGGCATAAAGGCCAAAGGCTATGGCAGGTATGAGCACAACACAAGCAAGCGCAATCCATTTGCGGCGCGCAAGACTGGCGGATGCTGTATCGTTTGGGGAAAGTTCGGGAGATTTGGTCTGGAGGAGCAAACGCGCAGCCATAAGGCGGGTTTCTTCGGCTTCCTCAGGGCGCAATAATTGGCGCTGGACATCCCTGTCAATGCGGGCTGTCTGTGTATAAAAAAAATCAATATCCGGGTCAGCAGGGGTTGCCACTGAACCTCCCAGCGGCCACAGCACAACCATGACCGCCACAACAACAAGAATGAGCAAAACAATCCACATCATCTGCGTTTCTATATACTCAGCATCACATAAACACCAGAGTACATAGTGGCACAGGGGCTTTGCGTAAAAATCAGCTTACAATACGCCAATGGCCGTCCGGCTCACGGCAGGCCAACCCATGACCTGTCGAGGGGCGACCATCAATATAGATGGTCTGGGTATATTCACGGCAATAACCTTCCTCACGATAGCTTTCCGGGCCGGGATCGACATAGCCATATGCGCCATGAGGACCACGCCAACTGCGGCGCTCACCCTCGGATACGGCATCATATTGTGCATCATAAGCCGCACGACGATCGGCTTCATCAAGGCGCGCACCAATGCCGCCACCGATAACACCGCCAATCACGGCACCAGCCACTGTATTGATCGCTCGGTTATTGCCATGACCAATCGAATTGCCAATAAGCCCACCGGCCAAAGCGCCGATCATGCTGCCGGAAACCTGATTGGAACCCGGCTGTGAACAGCCCGCCGTCGTCAGAAGAGATACGACCACAAGACCGGATGTCATCAATTTTTTCATGAGCTGCCCTTCGCCCCGCATGTAAATTTATAGTGTCAAGACCAATAATTTAGGTCAATTTTGTGACCCTAGCACAATATATTCATGTTTTCACGCATTAAGCAGCGCCATACACTAAAAAACCGGCAGCCTCACGGTCGCGCGCAAACCCCCTGAAGCATTCCGGCCCAGCGTCAATGCGCCGCCATAGGCAGCGGCCAGTTCAACAACGATGGACAGTCCCAGCCCGCTTCCGGGAACAGTTTCATCCAGCCGCCTGCCGCGCTTGGTCGCCTCCAGACATTGTTGCGGTGTCAGGCCAACACCGTCATCGTCTATATGAATGAGAAAAAAACGACGACCCGTCACTGCATTCACCGGCTCACTCTCAACGCGGATATTCACCTGCCGGCTGGCCCATTTGCCCGCATTATCAAGCAGATTTCCCAATATTTCATCCAGATCCTGCTTTTCTCCGCGAAAGCACAGATCGGTAGCCACATGCGTGGCCAGCGCAAAGCGCTTTGCCGGATATATTTTGGAAAAGGTGCGGATCAGAGCGTCCAGAGCGGGTTTAACATGGGCAGATGCGCCAAACATGTTTGCACGTGTGACTGCCCGCGCCCGTTCAAGATAAAGATCAACCTGCATTTTCATGACAGTGGCTTGCTCTTCAATTTTTCGGGCCAAAGGCGAGGCATCCGCACGCACTTCGTTGAACACAACACTCAGCGGCGTTTTAAGGGCATGGGCAAGATTACCGACCTGGGTTCGCCCGCGTTCAATAATATCACGATTGGACAAGAGCAGCAGATTCAGCTCGGCCGCAAGCGGAGCCAGATCAGGCGAGCGGATACCCTCGATTGTTTCTGCCTGCCCCTGCCGGATCATGGCAACACCGTCCTGCAACACACGCAGGGGGCGCAATGCGAAGCGCAACTGCACTGCAACAGACCCGACAAGCGCAGAGACCAGCAGAAAAAAAGCCACCCCAAGGCGAAGTTCAAACAAATGAACATCGGCATTCAGTTCTTCGGCATTACCGGCAACCTGCACCAGATAGACACCATGATCGCCCGTATCGATTGTCTGCTCAACCATGCGCAGATGACGTTTGTCAGGGCCCGTGAAATATCCGCTGCTCAGGCCACCAACCTCGCCAGAAATGCCCAAATCAGCCAATTTTGGCAATTTACTGGCCGAGAGCGAACGCGAACTGCGCAAGTCCTCTGCTGTGCCATCAACACGGGTAATTTGCCAGTACCAGCCTGAAAACGGAATCAGAAACAAGGGATCACCCAACTGTCCGATTTCATTATGGCCCGTTTCATCAGATGATGCGACATCGGCGATCAAAGCCCGGGCATAGATATTAAGTCTGCGGTCAAATGCCACTTCACTGTCATGAACATAGAGCGTTGTTAAAATAACAGCCGCAACGAGCAAAATGGCACTGCTCCAGAAGGCCGCAGATATAAATAAACGAAACGCCAGTGACTGGCGCATGAGCCAGGAAACAACCATTCAGTCCGAGCGCTCCGTTGCCTGTGGAGGGGAGGGTTTTTGTTCTGAGGCCCGGATCACATATCCCAAACCGCGAATGGTTTCGATGAGATCAATACCCAGTTTCTTGCGCAGCCGACCGACAAAAACTTCAATAGTGTTTGAGTCGCGGTCAAAATCCTGATCATACAAATGTTCCACAAGTTCGGTGCGTGATACGATACGATCCATGTGATGCATAAGATAGGAGAGCAACCGATATTCATGCGAGGTGAGTTTGATCAGTTGACCATCCACAAAGACGCGGCTTGTGCGCGCGTCCAGAATAAGCGGCCCGCAGATGAATTCGTCCGTGGCATGACCGGCGGTGCGGCGCAACAAAGCCCGCAGACGCGCCAGAACTTCCTCTAAATGGAAGGGTTTTGAGACATAATCATCCGCGCCGGCATCAAAGCCCTCCACTTTGTCGCTCCATTGGTCACGCGCGGTCAATATCAGCACCGGCATTGTCCTGCCGGATTTTCGCCAGGCTTTCAGCACGGAAAGCCCGTCTTTTTTGGGAAGACCCATATCCAGAATCACAGCATCATAGGGCTCTGTCTCGCCCAGAAAATGCCCTTCCTCGCCGTCTAGAGCCCGATCCACCGCATAACCGGCTTGCTCCAAAGCAAGGCATAACTGGCGATTCAGGTCACGGTCATCCTCGACAACAAGCAAACGCACGTCCAGCTCCTGATTTTATTTGGGGTTCACAGTTTTTCCGGTAAAGGCATCCACATAAATCCGAAGCAGGCGCCCGTCATGATGCAATAAGTCAACTTCATAAGTCAGACTTTCGCCTAAACGACAAAGCCGTATATTCAGCGGTTCAG
>DAIMHB010000112.1:0-3150 GCA_036723545.1 Beijerinckiaceae bacterium | reverse complement strand
CACGGGCCAGTGTGCTCATGGAATTCATAACTTCAAAAGGCGGAAGAACATGACGTTGGGCAACAATCTCACGCGCCTCACGCGCTGACATGCAAAGTTCAGCGCTGGCTGCAAAAGCCGGATGTGCGACGACAACGGCCAGTATAAAAAGGGATACCGATCCAAACCATTTCATGGATTGATCATGTCAGCATGGTTCTGAATATCGGGTGAATAAGATGTAATTTTTTCAAGCCCCTGAATGTAAGTGCTCAAAGCCGCCTGCTTTTGCGCACAATCGAACAAGGATATCCGATCCCGGCTCCATAGTCTCACAATGGCACGGGTCGAAATATCCTTATCCTGTATCAGATGCGGCTGATCACAGCCGCGCAGAAGAGGGTCGGGTGGCGGGATCAGGACGGGCGGGGCTTCGACCAATCCGGTTGAGGGCGTGCACGATCCGAGCATCAAAGCAAGAAGTGGCACCAAGACGTGAACGCTGCGCGACAGCAATCGCATGATCAAGTTGGGCCTGAACATGAGCGCGTTCCTCTTCCATATGTGTCAATTTAACGGAAGCCTGCTGAGCCAGGTTTGCGGCCGCAGCCTGTTCCGCATGAATGGTCTGCTGAACCTGAGCCTGAACTTCGGCCCGCCCGTCGCTCTGTCCATGAATATAGGCATTATCCAAAGCTGATTTGCAGCTGTAGACAATCCCCGCCCCCGCCGAGATCAATGCGATGACAAAACCAGAAAAAAGGTAAAGTCTGAGCATTGCGGCCTAGCGGATCGGCGTTGTGGCTTTGAACCGCCCGACAATCGCATTCAATCCACCCAATAAACTGGTGATGGCCGCCCCAAAGGCACCCATATCCCCACCGCGCCAGGCCAGAACAGCTGCGCCAGCCGAGGCACCAATGACCGCGATGGACGACCAGATGGTTTGTGAAGCCCAGAACGGTTTGCTCAGATCAAGAGAGGTCATATTTGCAGGTAAACTATCCATAAGAAGGTCCTTTCAGTTTGAATTTTGATGTGAAGAAACGGCATGGGCTGATGTGGCTATCCGCATGGCCTCTGTCTCGACAGACCTGACCCGCGTTGTCCAACCGGCACCAAACCAGCGAAATGTGCTCAGGCGTTTCAAAAAATTGAGTCTCTGGTCTGATATGCCCCTGATGAGTTCAGAATATGAGGCATGAACCAGCGCGGCGCGCGTAGTGGGGCCTAAAATTCCATCGACAGGCAGATTGAGAACCGCCTGAACTGTGCGCACGGCTGCTGGATGTCCTGAATTGACAGCGTAATCAAACAGAACAACATCGACACCCGCTGGTAAATCATCCGCATCTAACGGATACCAATATATCTGATGATAAATCTCCGCAGCCTCGCTGCGCGTTAAGTACCTGAGATCCGCCGAGGAAACCGGTTTATTCCGATATGAAGCCAAACTGTTCAGCGTGATCCCCATATTGGTTTCCCCGCCGGGGTCATGGATATTGTCCACCCATCCACCTTCAAATTTCAGGGTCAGATTGAGTGCTGTCTGAAAATTTGTGTGCATATTATCTCCCGGAATTACGCGCGCCGACCAAAATTCTGCATAGCAAGTTCACTGAAAAAGCATGATGGCGGGCGAATATGGCTATGCCGAAATCCTTGACAGCAGGGTTAAGGTCACATCTCCGCGGACAATAGGAGGTAAGTTGCTGTTCCTGTCGTGCTGGACGACACACCGACATTGGCAGCCGTTGCTGCTATTTGCACAGACAAGCTGGAAACACCCGCATTGAAAACGGTTGAGGCCACATTCACATTCGCCCAGGACCCTGTTTGCAAGACTGAAGGGTTCGCCCGCATTGTAACTGGGTAAGCAAGTGTTTGGACAACATAAAAGCCAGAAGGTGAATATCCTGATATGAAGATATCACCCGCGACGGACCCACCAAGTTTCAGGCAATATCTCTGTGCAAGCCCCAACTCGAAGCTATAAGGACGCAGTTCAAAAGCTGTGCTGGCTGTGCCCGCCTCAAACTGTGGACGCGACAAGGTTCCGGTTCCAAACTCGATCGTGGTATTATTTCCCCCTGTAAGGGTGAATATATTACCGCTGGCACCGTAAGAGGTTCCATTGACACGCCCCTGAGCCGTGCCCTGCCATGACAAAATATAACTGGCAGAGTCAATATTATTGCCTTCAATCACTTGCTGCAAAGAGCCCGCAGTGATTGTCAAAGTGGTTATATTGTTGACTGTGGTAAAACTATAGGTGCAGCCAGAGGCACCCGCTTTCCATCGGTCATGGCCATATGCCCCTGCGGCCAGAGTCACAGTGCCGGAAACACCGCGCTGATTGATCAAAAACGTGCCGTTGATCAGCTTGTTGCGGAATCCCGCAAGCGTGCTGCCGCCCGATATGCCGGTTAATTTTGATCCGTCAACCGCCGGCAATTTGCCGTTTGAATCGAGAGCAACCAAGCCGCTGGCCGCATTGGTGGCATTTCCGAGTGCCGTAGATACGCCCGAGCCAAGCGATGACAATCCCGTACCGCCATTTGACACGCCAAGCGTGCCGCCAATGGTCAAGGTGCCCGACGAGGTGATCGGCCCGCCCGTTACAGTCAAACCCGTTGTGCCCGCAGAAAGCGCAACGCTGGTCACGGTTCCGCTCCCAGAGCCAGATGCGCCCTGAGGAATGCCAAGGTTAAGTGTATATGCGCCCAATGCACCGCTTATTGTCGCCGTTGCCGCCGCGCCCGCCGATAAAGTGCTGACACTGCCTATGGCCAGTGTGGGCGCTGGTCCTGTTGCACCTGTTGCGCCAGCAGGCCCAGTCGAACCTGTTGCGCCCGTAGCCCCAGTTGCGCCTGCAGGAATACCAAGACTGAGCGTATAGCTACCATTTGAACCTGAAATCGTCGCCGTAGGCGTAGACCCCGCACTCAAGCCGGTAACTGTGCCCATAGCAAGAGTTGGAGCGGGTCCTGTTGCGCCTGTTGTACCCGTAGGAATTCCAAGATTAAGTGTATAGGCTCCATTTGATCCTGTTATGGTGGCCGTTGGTGTTGCGCCCGCTATGAGTTTTGTCACTGTGCCAATGGTTAAAGTCGGCGCAGGACCTGTGGCCCCCGTGGCTCCGGCAGCGCCAGCCGCACCAGTTGCACC
>DAIMHB010000111.1:5284-6538 GCA_036723545.1 Beijerinckiaceae bacterium | reverse complement strand
ATCACGCCCTGAATGATGGACACCCAGTCTCCCACCTCGGCGAAGTAATTTTCGGTGGCGACGATGACAAATGCGCCCACCACCGGCCCGAACAATGTGCCCATGCCACCCAGCAAGGTCATCAGCACCACCTCGCCGGAGGCGGCAAAATGCACATCGGTGAGCGAGGCAAGCTGAAACACAATGTCCTTGGTGGCGCCCGCCAGCCCGGCCAGCGCCGCTGAAAGCACAAAAGCCATGATCTTATACTGATCCACCTTATAACCCAGCGATATGGCGCGGCGCTCATTCTCACGTATGGCCTTCAGCACCTCGCCGAAGGGTGAATTGATGATGCGGCGGATGAACAGAAACGCGCCCAGAAAAATCGCCAGCACAAAGATATAGAGATTCATTTCATTGGTGAGGTCAAAAAACCCTAAAAATTTGCCGCGCGGCACCGCCTGAATTCCGTCCTCGCCATGGGTGAAGGGCAGTTCCAGTGCCAGAAAATACACCATCTGGGCAAAGGCGAGGGTGGTCATGGAAAAATAAATGCCCTGACGGCGAATGGCCAGAAGGCCCACACCAAGGCCGAGCAGGGTGGCGCTGGCCGTGCCTGCCAGAATGGCCAGTTCGGGTGGCAGCCCCCAGACCTTGGCGGCATGGGCGCTGACATAACCCGCTGAGCCTAAAAACATGGCATGGCCAAAGGACAGCAGGCCGACATAGCCCACCAGCAGGTTGAAGGCGCAGGCAAACAGCGCAAAACACAGCGCTTTCATTACAAAAACCGGATAGGCCACCAGCGGCGCGGCGCAGAGCAGCACGGTCATCAGGACAAATGCGGTGAATTCCTGCCGTGCGGCGCGGGCATTATTGTCGTTGGGTGAACGATTCGGGACAGTGCTGTGCGGATGGGTCACGTCAGGCGCTCCGGCCAAAAAGCCCTGAGGGGCGGATCAGAAGAACAATGGCCATGACAACAAACACAATCGTGTTGGAGGCCTCGGGATAGAAAACCTTGGTCAAGCCCTCGACAATGCCAAGGGCAAAGCCGGTCACAATCGAGCCCATGATCGAACCCATGCCGCCGATCACCACGACAGCAAAGACCACGATAATCAGCTCCGCGCCCATTTGCGGGCTGACATTGTAAATCGGTGCGGCCATGACACCGGCAAAGGCGGCCAGCGCCACGCCAAAGCCATAGGTCAGGGTGATCATGCGCGGCACATTGATGCCAAAGGCCTGCACCATGGTCGGGTTTTCGGT
>DAIMHB010000111.1:0-5274 GCA_036723545.1 Beijerinckiaceae bacterium | reverse complement strand
GATAAGCGCCCAGCTTGGTGCGTTCAATCGCATACCATGTCGCCAGGCAGATGGTCAGCGAGGCCAGAATCACCCAGGCGCGGTAATTGGGCAGAATCATAAAGCCGAGATTGCGCGCGCCGGTCAGTTGCGCGGGAATAGGATAGGGCAGGCCGGACGCGCCATAATGCTGGCGAAACAGCCCCTGAATGATCAGCGCCAGCCCGAAGGTCAGCAGCAGGCCATAAATGGGGTCAAGCGCGGCAAGGCGTTGCAGCAAAAAGCGTTGCATAATCATGCCAAAGACGCCGACAGCCAGCGGCGAGAGCACAAGCGCCCACCAATAATTCAGACCGGCATATTGCAGCAAAAAATAGGAGCAGAACGCCCCCATCATATAAAAGGCACCATGGGCAAAGTTGACGATGTTCAACATGCCAAAAATAACCGCCAGACCAAGGCTGAGCAACGCATAGAACGAGCCGTTGATCAGCCCGATCAGCAGTTGCCCGAACAGGGCCTGCGATGAAATTCCGATGAGGTGCAGCATGGTGCGCTCTTGAAAGGCGCCTCTGCACGCAATGCAGAGGCAGGGTTGAAATGCTCAAAGACGACTATATGGAGAACCTATTCTCTCTCCCGCGTGCGGGGGAGGGGGAGGCGTCATTTCGGGGCGGCGAAGCCGATGAAGCAATCCGGTTAGATGGCTTCGCTCTGTTCGCAATGACGATAGATTTTGAGCCTACCCCCCCCCTCATCCTTCGAGAGCCTCAGCATGAGGGCAAAGGAGCCTCAGCATGAGAGAGGGATCGTGCTCAAAATCTTATTTCTTCACGAGCGGGCAATCCGATTTGTCGAGCGGACGGAACGCCTGTTCTGCCGGAATGGTGGCCAGCAGCTTATAGACATCCCATTCGCCTTTGGATTCGGACGGCTTTTTCACCTGCATCAGATAGGCCGGATGCATTTTGCGGCCATCGGCACGAATGGTGCCCTTGCCAAACAGCGGGTCATCGGTAGGCATCTCTTTCATTTTGGCGACGATTTTGGCGCCGTCATGCGCATTGCCGCCCATGGCCTCCAGCGCTTTGAGATAGTGCAATGTGCCTGCATAGACACCGGCCTGTGTCATGGCGGGCATGGAATGGCCCTTCGAGCGCGCCTGATATTTCATTGACCAGGCACGGGTGCTGTCATTCATGTCCCAATAGAAGGAATTGGTGAAGGTCAGGCCCTGGGCCACATCAAGGCCCAGAGCATGCACATCGGTGATGAACAGCAGTAGGGCGGCAAGCTGCTGGCCACCGTCGGTCAGGCCGAATTCATGCGCCTGCTTGATGGAATTGGCCGTATCCGCACCGGCATTGGCAAGGCCGACCACCTTGGCCTTTGAGGCCTGCGCCTGCAACAGGAAGGAGGAAAAATCCGAATTGTTGAGTGGATGGCGCACACTGCCCAAAATTTTCCCATTATTGGCCGTAACCACAGCCGAGGTGTCGCTTTCCAGCGTTTTGCCGAAGGCATAATCGGCAGTCACAAAAAACCAGCTGTCGCCGCCCGCCTTGGTGATGGCCCCGCCGGTGCCGGTGGCCAGCTCATAGGTGTCATAGGTCCAGTGGATGGTGTTGGGCGTGCATTGTTTGTTGGTCAGTTCGGAGGTCGCGGCCCCCGATGAGATGAAAATGCCGTTTTTGTCCTTCACAACCTGGCTCACCGCCAGCGCAACGCCGGAATTGGGCGTGTCGATCACCATGTCCACATGGTCGACATCATACCACTGGCGGGTGATGCTGGCCCCGACATCCGGCTTGTTCTGATGGTCGGCGCTGATGACGTCGATGGTCCAGCCCTTGTCTTTCAGGCCGGAATCCTCAATCGCCATTTGCGTGGCCAGAACGGCATTCGGCCCGCCAATATCGGCATAAAGGCTCGACATATCGGTCAGCACACCGATTTTGACCACTTTATCATCGGCCATGGCGGCAGACTGCACCAGAGCCAGAGCGCTGGACAGCGCCAGAATTTGCATCAGTTTCATTCTTTTCTCCCTGTTAAACACCCAGATAAGTATGGAGCTTGTCCATATTGGCGTCCAGTTCTGCGCTGGAAAATGTATCGATGATCTGGCCGTGATCCATCACATAAAACCGGTCAGCAATGGTCGCGGCAAAGCGGAAATTCTGTTCCACCAGCAGAATGGTAAAGCCGGCCTGTTTCAGCGTGCGGATGGTTTTGCCGATCTGTTCGATAATGACCGGCGCCAGCCCCTCGGTGGGTTCGTCCAGCAGCAGCAACCGCGATCCCGTGCGCAGGATGCGGGCAATGGCCAGCATCTGCTGCTCGCCGCCGGACAATTTGGTGCCCTGACTGTTCAGCCGCTCTTTTAAATTGGGAAACAGCGTGAAAATATCGGCGATGGAGAGGCCACCGGCTTTTATTTGTGGCGGCAGCAGCAAGTTTTCTTCCACCGAAAGGCTGGAGAAAATCGCCCGCTCCTCCGGACACAGCGCAATGCCGGCACAGGCTATTTTGTCCGATGAGGCCGAAATCCAGTTTTTATCATTGAACAGCACCTTGCCGGTGCGTTTTTTGACAATGCCCATGATGGCTTTGAGTGTGGTGGTTTTGCCTGCGCCATTGCGGCCCAGCAGGGTGACCACTTCGCCCTCGTGAATATCAAAATTCACACCATGCAGAATATGGGATTCGCCATACCATGCCTGTAAATCGCGAACCGAGAGCAGCGAACTGTTCGTCACATCACGCATGATCGGCTCCCAGATAGGCCTGCCGCACCTCGGGATTGGCGGAAACCGTGGCATAATCGCCCTCGGCCAGCACCTGCCCGCGTGTGAGCACCGTGATCGTGTCGGAAAGGTCGGCCACCACGCTTAAATTATGCTCCACCATCAGAATGGTGCGGTTTTTGCCCGCCCGCCGGATGAGCGCGGCGGTGCGGTCAATATCCTCATGGCCCATGCCCGCCAGCGGCTCGTCCAGCAGCATCATTTCCGGATCCAGCGCCAGTGTGGTGGCAATTTCCAGCGCGCGCTTGCGCCCGTAGGACATTTCCACCGCGCGCGTCCAGGCATATTCACTCAGGCCCACATCCTCAAGCAGCTGCAGCGCCTGTTCATTAAGCTGGTTGAGCACCGTTTTCGAGCGCCAGAAGTCGAAAGAATTGCCGCGCTTGCGCTGTAGGGCCAGACGAACATTTTCAACGCAGGTCAGATGCGGAAATACCGCCGAAATCTGGAACGAGCGCACCATGCCGCGCCGGGCAATATCGGCAGGCTTGAGGGTGGTGATGTCCTCACCCTTATAAAATATATGGCCGGAGGTGGGGGTGAGAAATTTGGTCAGCAGATTGAAGCAGGTGGTTTTGCCTGCGCCATTCGGGCCGATCAGCGCATGGATCGTGCCCTGCCTGACCTGTAAATTGACATGATCCACCGCCATAAAACCGGCGAAGCGGATGGTCATGCCTCTGGTTTCGAGAATAATCCCACTGTCCACGCGCGCCCCTCGTCACTGGCCTGTTCATGCCTTTGTTATTTCGTCTTTTACTCCGTCATGACCTGTGTGGATCAGGGTGGAATGCGAAATATTGTATACAATGTAGACAGGTTCAGGCGGGGCGTGCAAGGGGTTAAATTGTTCAAATGCGGCTATTCCACATGGTGGTAAGGCCCATGTGCGCAAGTGCCTATGTGATCGCGGCGGGAATCACCTGTGTCAGGCTGCCTGTGGTGGGAAAAAGCGGGATGAGACAGGCTTGCAGCGCGTGGTAAATGTCTGGCCGGCCGGTGAAGAATTTATGGATCGGCTGCAACTGGCTGTCGAGCTGCGGGTGCCAGCTTTTATGTGTTTGTTCAATGAGATGGCTGTTCGTCCAGTTCCAGATTTTCTGATACCAGAGTTCATAATGCGGGTCTGGTGCCAGCTCGGCCAGAAAGGCGGCGGCGCCAATACCCTCGCAGGCGGGCCACCACAAGCGGTCGGCAATGAGCGGTGTGCCGTCCCAGTTGACCGTGTAATAAAAACCGCCCTTTTCTTTGTCCCAGCCGTCGATAGTGGCCTGATGAAACAACGCCTTGGCGCAGTCCACCATCCAGCCGTGTGTTTTGCCGCTTAAACACCAGAGTTGCAGCAGCAACCGCGTCCATTCCAGCCAGTGGCCCGGCGTGCTGCCGGAGGGGCGAAACACCTGCGAGCCGATATACTCATTGTTCATTGTCCAGTCGCTATGGAAATGTTCGGGCAGCCGCCAGCCATTATGTGCCGTGATGCGGTGAATCAGGGCCTCAGCAATGCTGATCGCCATATCAAGATAGATGTGTTCATGCGTGGCCTCGAAAGCCGCCATCAAGGCTTCGGTGAGGTGCATATTGGAATTCTGGCCGCGATAATCGGTGATTTTTGACCAGTCAGCGGCATATTCCTCTGAAGTGAGGCCGTGCTGTTTTTCCCAGAATTGTGTCAGCAGCACCTCGGTGACATCGGCAATCAGCCTGTCCGCCTGCGGATGACCGACAATTTTGGCGCTGGAGCCTGCCAGCAGCACAAAGGCATGGCCATAGGCCTGTTTGCTCGAATCGGGCACATCCGCATCGCCCACACCCCAGAAATAGCCGCCGTTTTTGGTGTCGCGGTGGCCGTTCCACAGGTAATTCATGCCATGATCGACAAGATTGGCGGCGCCCGGCCGCCCCAGCAACTGGCCAATGGCAAAGCAATGCACCATGCGCCCGGTGCTGTGCAGCGCGCGCACGCTGGGGCCGGGCAAAGGCTGGCCATGCTCATCCAAATCATTAAAGCCACCTTTGGGATTGGGCGCGGTGAACTGGAAAAAATCAAACTGGTGTTCGGCCTGAGTGAACAGCCAGCGGCGATGAAATTCGGATGAGCGCCAGAGGGTATGCGTGGGCATGGGACGTTTCCTTGTTGTTTTATTTGATAAATCAGGCTTTGGCTTCACTTAAATCACATTGATTTCATGCAGGGGCTTGTTGTCGACAATGCGCTGATAGGACAAAGGCGACAGGTCCAGCGTCTTATAATGCCCGTGCAGCAGCAATTCCGCCATGCCGCGGCCAATGCCGGGGGCATGTTGCAGCCCGTGGCCACTGAACCCGCAGGCCAGATAGAGATTGTCAAAAGCCGGATGTTGCCCCACCAAACCATTATGATCAACAGGGTTGACCTCATAATATCCGGCCCATGCGTTGGTTTGTTTGATGTTTTCAAAGGCCGGCACCCGCTCGGCAAGGGCTGGCCAGATGATCTCCTCAAACA
>DAIMHB010000110.1:0-6551 GCA_036723545.1 Beijerinckiaceae bacterium | reverse complement strand
CCGCCAATCAATATCGCCACGAGAACCGATACAGCCGTGATGGTCATGTTGTAATAGAGCTTGCGCACCGGCTTGTTGAAGGCCCAGCCATAGGCGCCGATCATCAGCACGCCGTCGGTTGTGTCCACCAGCGACATGCCAGCCGTGAACAGGGCCGGAAACACCATAATGGCCCAGAACGAGAGACCCTGCGCGGCCTGCGCAGCGGAAATGCCGAACAGTGCCACTTCGGTGGCGGTGTCAAAGCCAAGACCAAACAAAAAGCCCACCGGAAACATCTGCCAGCTTGTATTGACCATGCCAAACAGCGGACGGAAGATGCGGGCCAGAAAACCACGGTTGTTCAGCAGAATGTCAAGGTCATCCTCGACAAAGCTGCCGCCATTTTTGACCCTCTGGAATGTGCGGTAAACCGACACCAGCACAACAATATTGACGAGCGCCAGCGCAAACAGAAAAAATGCGGAAACGCTGGTGCTGATAATGCCTCCTACGGATTTCAAGGTCTCAAAATTCGAGGAAATTTCGGAAGTTGCGAAGGCCACTCCGATGGACAGCAGAACCACCACTGCCGAATGCCCGAGCGAAAAGAACAGTCCGACGCCCAGAGGCCGCTGCCCCTGTTGCATCAGTTTGCGGGTCACATTGTCGATGGCGGCAATGTGATCGGCATCAACGGCATGGCGCAGGCCGAATGTATAGGCCAGCAAGGCCGAGCCCAGCAGCAGCGGATGGTCGTTGAGCGCCAGCAGCGCCCAAATCCACACCGCCACATTGGCGATGATAAGGCCGGCATAGATGGTGATGACGCGGCGGCGCATATCGCGGCTGCCGTCATTGAATATACGGTTTATAAGTCCAGACATGACACCCTCGCATGGTCTTGCACAAACAAAGCTTGATCATGGGATGTGCTACAACAAATCAACATTTGCGATATCTCCTCCCGAGATAAGCTACAGGGATGATGGCAGGTCTCCTGACTCACGGGTTGTCACCTTGCGGATCGTCGCCTTGGCATCCTTCCCGGCAGGCAAACTGCCAGTGGATATATTGCTTCGGCTTCCCGTTTACAGTTGCGGGGGCAGTGCTGGCTTTGAGTTTACACTCGCACCAGCTTCCCTGTTAGGCCCAAAAAGGGCACCATCCTCATCTTGGTAACACGGCGTGCCGGTGGCCGCAATTTGATTTTCCGGATTGAGTTTGGGCTCTGTGCCTAAAAAATATTCAGCACAATCAACCGGATTTATTCTGTCTGGTCTGGCCTATCCGCGCTATGATCCGCCGTATCAACGATGTTTCAGAACAACAGGTGAGTCCCATGGCCATGACGCTGGAGGATATGGATGATCTGATGGGCCGCATGACCCTCGCCGAAAAAATCGGCCAGTTGGTGATGATGGGCCCGAGCCTGACCGGCCCTGAAGGTCGGCCGTTCCATCTCATGTCGGCGGTTGCGGCTGGTGAGGTTGGCCATGTGCTGAATGTGACCGACAGGCAGGAGATTGCCGCTTTGCGCGCCGCCGCGCGCACGCAGAGCCGCCTTGGCATTCCGCTGCTGTTCGGGCTGGATATTGTGCATGGCTATCGCACGGTGTTTCCCGTATCTCTGGCTGAGGCTGGTGCCTTTGACCCCGCCCTCTGGCAGGAGACCGCCCGCTGGGCGGCTTTGGAGGCGCGGGCGGATGATATTGATCTGACCTTCGCGCCTATGATCGATATCTGTCGTGATCCGCGCTGGGGCAGAATTAATGAAGGGCCGGGGGAGGACCCATGGCTGGGCGCGGCCTTTGCCCGTGCCAAGGTTTTGGGCTTTCAGGGCGATGAAAGTGGCGAGTCGATAACGGCGCCATATATTGCGGCCACGGCCAAGCATTTTGTGGGGTATGGCGCTGTGGCGGCCGGACGCGAATATGCCGGTGCCGATATGTCCTTGCGCCTGCTGCATGAGGTCTATCTGCCGCCGTTCCGCGCTGCGGTGGAGGCCGGTGTGGCGGCGATTATGCCGGCATTCAACAATCTGGCCGGAGTACCCCTGACCGCCCATTATGACCTCCTGCAAGGGCTGCTGCGGCACAGGTGGGGCTTTGAGGGGGTGATTATCAGCGATTATGCCGCCATTGCCGAACTTGTCGCGCAGGGCGTGGCGCAAGACGCTGCCTCAGCAGCCGCGCGCGCGCTGCGCGCCGGTGTGGATGTCGATATGATGGGCCATGCCTATGCCGAAGGCCTTGAACGCGCGCTGGCGCAGGGCTTGGTGACCATGGCCGATATTGACGCCAGCCTGCGCCGCGTTTTACGGCTGAAATTGCGGCTCGGACTGTTCGCGTCACCCCCCGTGCCGGAAATAGAGTCGCCGCCGTCCGTGCCGCGCCATATGGAGCTGGCCTATCGCGCGGCTGTCGAATCCTGCGTGCTCTTGAAAAATGATCAGGATATTCTGCCCCTGCCGCTGGTCGGCGGGCCTTTGGCGGTGATCGGCCCGCTGGCACAGGCTCAGGCTGATCTTCTGGGGCCATGGTCGGCGGAAGGCCGGCCCGATGAGGTGGCGGATATTCTGACATCCATTGAGAGCGTTTTTGCCGGACGCGAGATTCTTCACGCAGCCGGCTGCGGCATTCTGGAGGGCACGCGCGCGCAATATGATGCAGCGCTGGCGCTGGCCGCGCGGGCGGATGGGATTGTGCTCTGTCTGGGCGAAAGCTGTGATATGAGCGGCGAGGGCGGCAGCCGCGCGCGGCCGGAACTGCCCGAAATTCAGCAGAAACTGGCGCTGGATATTCTGGCACTGGGCAAGCCTGTGGTTCTGGTGCTGTGTGCGGGGCGGCCTTTGGTGGCGACGCAGGTGCTGGAGAGAGTTGATGCCGCCCTGATGGCATGGTTTCCCGGCCATGCGGGCGGAACGGCCATTGCAGATGTGTTGTGCGGACGCGCCGCGCCCGGCGGGCGGCTTGCCGTGTCATGGCCCGCCAGCACAGGCCAGATTCCTATAACTTACCGCGACATGCCGGTGGGGCGTCCCTATAAAGCGGGCGACCGGCTGACCAGTTCTTATCTTGATATGGCGGTGGAGCCGCTTTATGCCTTTGGTCATGGTCTTGATTATGTGCGCTTTGTGCTGGAGGATGTTGTTCTGCAAAGCGGTGAGATCAAAATAGGCGAATCCTTGCAGGTGCGGGCGCGGGTCAGCAATGCGGGCGTGCGGGCGGCTTCAGCCGTGGTGTTTCTGTTCATTCATGATCGCGTGGCGAGCATTGCGCGCCCTGTGCTGGAGTGCCGCGCCGCACAGAAGGTCAGGCTTGCGGCAGGGGCACAGTCCGAGGTGCAATTTGAGCTGAAGGCCGAAGACTTTGCCTTTCCCGATGCGGATTTGCAGATGCGGCAGGAAGCGGGCGTCATATCCATCCTTGTCGGCTTCAGCGCTGCTATGAAAGACCTGCGCCGTGCGGATGTTGTGATTGTGTGAACAGGCACACTGCGGGAATAAAACTTCGGAATAGAGAAACAGGGGAATAATATTTTTCCGGAATTGGCGCCTTATACCGCAAGATCAGCTTGTGTTGTGTGCAACAGGCTTTAAGTTATCGATAACAGGGTGTTGCAGAGAATGAATATTGATGGCCAAGGCTGAAACCGATATGCGCAGCGATCCGCCGACCATGGCGGATGTGGCGGCTGCGGCGGGCGTATCCACCATGACGGTGTCGCGCGCCTTGCGGGGCGGGGCCTCCATTGCCGAGGACACGCGCCAGCGGATTATGGGCGCTGTTGATGCGCTGGGCTATGTGCTGGATCAGTCTGCCGGGTCTTTGTCCTCCAAGCGCACGCATTTTATCGCCGCGCTGATCCCGACAATCAACAATTCCAATTTTGCCGATACAGCGCGGGGCCTGACCGAAGCGCTGGCCGGCACCGGCTTGCAGATGTTGCTCGGCTATACGGATTATTCAACCCAGAAAGAAGAAGAGCTGATTGAATCCATGTTGCGGCGCCGGCCCGAAGGTATTGTGGTGACAGGGGGCAGCCATACCGACCGCGCGCGGCGTCTTTTGGAGAATTCCGGCATTCCGGTGGTTGAGACATGGGATCTGCCCTCCCGGCCCATTCGTCATGTCGTCGGGTTTTCCAATGCGGCGGCCTCTGCGGCGCTGGTGCATTATCTCTATAATAAGGGTTATCGCAATATTGCCTTCATCGGCGGGACGACCAACCGCGACACGCGCGGGGCCGACCGGCGCGCGGGCTATGAGGCCGCCATTGCCGAACTTGGCTTGCGGCAAAGCCGGATCATCACCTTCGGCACACCGCCGATTACCATGAAGCAGGGCGGCGAGGCGGTTGTGCATCTGGTTGAGCAATGGCCCGAGGTTGATGCGGCGGTGTGCGTGTCTGATCTTTCGGCCTTTGGCGCGATTATGGAGTGCCAGCGGCGGGGCTGGAAGGTGCCGGAGCGGATTGCCATTGCCGGATTTGGTGATTTTGAAATTGCCAGCTGCACCTATCCGTCCATCACCACTGTGGGGGTGCACAGTTATGAAATCGGGCGGCACGCCGGAGCCTTGCTGCGCCGCTCGATTGACGGACATCACGCCGGCACGCCGGTGCCCGCCGAAACCATCATCACCGAATATGAGGTGATTGGCCGCGAAAGCGCCTGAGGTGATGCGGCTTTTGGCTTTTTTTAACACGAAAAATGCCTTTCCCCGTCCTTTGGCCGGAGAAGGACAGTTCAGAGTCTGCCCCCAGAGTCCGTTGCCTTGAGACGGAAGCGTCTCCCTCTCCCCATTAAAATGGGGAGAGGGTGGGGTGAGGGGCAAAAGAGAATCACGCTCCATAGTCATTGCGAACGAAGTGAAGCAATCCATATGTTAAATCAATGGATTGCCGCGTCGGCTTCGCCGCCTCGAAATGACGGTTTTTCCTTATCTTGAGTTTTCTCCCCATCCTTCGAGACGGCCTGCGGCCTCCTCAGGATGACGGGGAGAAGGGACGCTCACAAAGAATGTCCATATAAAACAGTATGCCCTAGAACGCGAGTTGCACCTTCATGGCGCGGCTGCGGTCGCCCGCCAGACGAAAGGCGTCCTCGGCCTGTTCAAAGGGTAAAACCGCTGTCAGAAGCGGGCTGAGATCCACTTTGCGGCGGTTGATGAGGTCAACCGCCAGCGCGAATTCCTCATGGAAGCGGAACGAGCCGAGAATTTCAAGCTCTTTGGCAACAACCATATTCTGGGGAATGCTGACATCACCACCCAGCCCGAGCTGCACCAGCGTTCCGCGCGGACGCAGAATTTCAAGCCCGCTGCGCAATGCAGCCTGATTGCCCGAGGCCTCAATGACAATATCGGCTGTGCCTTTATTAGCTTTCAATGCCTCAAGCTCAGCCGGATGGGTGGCGCTGTTGATAATCCGGTCCGCGCCGAGGCGTTCAGCCAGCGACAGAGTAAAATCGGCAATGTCCACAGCAATGATCTCTCTTGCGCCATGGGCGCGCGCGGCAACAATGGCCAGCGCGCCGATCGGGCCGCATCCGGTGACGACCACACGCTTATTTGCCAATGCGCCGGCCCGAATGATGGCATGAAGCGTGACAGCGAAGGGCTCAGCCATAGCCGCTTCTTCCAAACTTATGCCCTCGCCGATCACATGGCATTGCGAGGCCTGCGCCACCAGATGCTGCTGGAATGCGCCTTGCACATGCGGCATACGCATGGCGCTGCCATAAAAGCGCATGTCCAGACAGTGATTTTGCTGGCCGCGCTGACAAAATTCACAGGTGCCGCAGGGCAGGCTCGGACTCACCGCCACACATTGGCCTATGCGAAGGCTGGTGACACCGGCGCCCAGAGCGGTGATTTCTCCGGCCACCTCATGCCCGAGCACCATGGGTTCGCGCAGAACAATGGCGCCAATGCCGCCATGACGATAATAATGCAGGTCTGAACCGCAGATGCCGCCGCGTTTGATGGCTATGCTCACCTGTCCGGGGCCGGGCGTCTGGAGCGGGCGGTCTTCGATGCGCAGATCCAGCGCTTTGTGAATGACAATGGCTTTCATGGTCAGGCTACCCGTGTGAGGCGTGGAATTTTGGCAAAAATGCTGCGCAAGGCAAGGCCTGAAGCTGTATGTCCGGTGCACAATAAGGGGGCAGGTATAAGACTTTTGGGGCGCATATCTGTCTCCGGCAATGCAGATCAGGCTTAATTTATGTGTCAGGTGTTCTTGCTGTTGTTATCGATAACAAGATATGCTTTAAAATTGTTCAGGGTCAAGCAGCATTTCAGTTTCAGCCTTGCGGAGGGGCGGATATATGTCCATCAACATCTTCAGTCTTAAAAATCGTCGCGCGCTGGTCACGGGGTCAAGTCAGGGCATTGGTCTGGCCATTGCGCGGGGCCTTGCCGGAGCCGGGGCTGAGGTGATTCTCAATGGCCGCGATGTGGCGCGCCTGAGCGCGGCGGAACAGGCTTTGCGTGATGAGGGGCTGAATGTTCGTGCCATGGCTTTTGACGTGACGGATGAACAGGCTGTTCATGCCGCTGTGGAGCGGA
>DAIMHB010000109.1:0-6563 GCA_036723545.1 Beijerinckiaceae bacterium | reverse complement strand
GCACGGAAATGGTCATCAGCGTGACGAGATTTGCCGTGCGGTCAAAAATTTTCCCCTGCCGTATCGCCGACAGCAGGCCGATGCCCACCGCCACGGGAATGGCAACTATGGCCGCATAGGAGGCCAGAAACAGCGTATTTTTGAGGCGCGGCAGCAGTTCCATGATGACATCCTGCCCATTGGCCAGCGAATGTCCGAAATCACCATGAAGCACGCCGAAAAGCCATTCAAAAAACCGCACGCTGGCGGGCCGGTCAAGGCCAAGGTCGGCACGCAACGCCGCAAGAGACTCCGGCGTTGCGTTATTTTGCAGGATCGCTGAGGCCAGATCACCGGGAAGGATTTCTGTGCCCACAAAAATGAGCACAGAAGCCGCAACTAATGTCAACACACCAAGACCAAAGCGCTGAGCGATCAGTTTGAGCACTGGATTATGCCTTCATCCAGGCTTTTTCAGCCACGAGACCGTTGCTCATGTCGAAGCCGCCATGAGGAGCCATGCCGCCGACCTTATCGGTATGGGCATCCAGCCAGTCGCGCATGGCCGGGATAAGCGCGCCGCCGTCTTTCGACAGCATGGCCTGCATTTCCCAGATATAGCCCTTGCGCTTGTCCTCGTTGGTTTCGAGACGGGCGTCCGAAAGCAGCTTTTCGAAGGTGGCATTGTTCCAGTGGGTTTCGTTCCAGGCCGCACCCTTCTGATAGGCAACCGCCAGCATCTGGGTTGCAGCAGCGCGGCCACCCCAATAAGAGGACACGAAGGCACCTTTCAGCCAGACATTGCTCCAGAAGCCGTCCGCCGGCTCTTTCTTGACTTCCATCTTGATGCCGGCCTTTTCAGCGCTGGCCTGCAACAGGCTGGCCATATCGACAGCACCGTTGAAGGCAGCATCCGAAGCCTGCAGCACGATTTTCGCGTCCGCCATGCCCGCTTTTTTGAAGTGGAATTTGGCTTTATCCGGATCATGCTTGGTCTGGGCGAGTTCCTTGTTGAAATAAGGGTCGCTCTGCGGAATCGGATGGTCGTTGCCGATGGTGCCATAGCCGGAGAACAGGGTTTTCAGCATCTGTTCGCGGTCCATGGCATATTTCAGCGCAAGACGGATATCCGGATTGTTATAGGGCGCTGTATCGGTCTGCATGGCCATAACCGGATGCCAGCCACCGGCTGCGCGCACGATTTTCAGCTTGGGCGACTTCTGCAACAAAGCGATGGTTTTGGGATCGACACGGTTGATCGCATCCACCTGACCGGACAGCAGGGCATTCTGGCGGGCGCTGCCATCATTGATGACGGTGACTTCAACACCATCGAGGAAGCCGCGGTTGGGCTTATAGTAATTTTTTGACTTTTTCAGCGACATGCGCACACCCGGATCAAATTTTTCGAGGGTGAAGGCGCCGGTGCCGATGAGGGTGCTCCAGTCCTTATGGCCATTGGGCACCATCAGGATGTGATAATCGGTCAGAGCATAGGGGAAGTCGGCATCGCCCGATTCAAGGGTGATTTCGATTTCATTGGCATTGATTTTCTTGATGTCGGTGACAGGCTTCAGGTTGGCTGCGCCGCCCGACTTGGAGTCACCGCGATGCAAATTGAGCGAATAGATCGCGTCATCGGCGTCAAATTCCTTGCCATTGCTGAAATGCACACCCTTGCGCAGTTTCAGAACCCAGGTTGCAGCGCCATTTTTGGCTTCGAGGCTTTCAGCCAGATCCGGGATCGGCTTGCCGTCTTGGCCCCATTCCACCAGACCGTTGCAGACAGCGTGGCTGACGTCGATCATCACGGAGTCGGTATATGAGCCCAGCTCAAGGCTGTCTGTTGTGCTGCCGCCGCCAAGGCCAAGGCGCAGGGTGCCGCCCTTGACAGGTGTTTCGGCGGCGAGGGCCTCAGAGCTGGCCACCATATTGGCGACCATGGCGGATGTTGCGCCCAGCGCCAGTGCGCGGCCGATGAATTCGCGGCGCCCCATTTTACCAAGAGCGTGCTGCACTTTCAGATAATCAAATTCACTCATGTTTAACTCCCCTTGAATTGCCGGTTCAGCGCATTATCTCCGAACTCACAGACGCTTTGCCCAAACAGACAGTTTGCTCAAAATGCTCTCTTAACCTTTTTCGTGTGGTCAATTTTAAGAGCCGTCACAATCCTATCGTCGCTGCAAATGTGCCGCTCTGTCAAATTGAATTTAGTACAGAGCGTCCAGACAAAATTTATATTGCTACGTGTTTAAATTGATTGATGTTTTTTAAGCACAATAAAATTCATTGCCTCTGAACTTAAGTGCAGAATGCTATAAATTTCGCCAAAAAACGATGAGATGATAGATTTAAAAGTTAATGCGCCAGAACCAAGCTCATATTTTCCTCTCCCGTGGATCAAGTCTGTTTTTCGACTTTTATTTGTGTTGAGTGAGTGTCAGATCCTGAATTTGTATCGCGTGTATAACGACATAAATATTCGTATTTCCGACATAATCATCGAGCGTATACAAGATTGCTGTTTGATGCTTTCAGGCTCTGATCTTTATATTCTGCGAATCATAGAGCGGGGTGAGGCTGGCGCGGGCAGATTTTAGCTGTCCCGCCACCTCAATAGAGAAGGGCAAAGCGCTGATTTCGTCCAGATCCAGCCCGCTTATATCGATCAGCGCCAGCGCAACAGCGCCGCCCAGCGTGTGGCCATAGGCGCCCGATGTGGTGCGGCCAATGATTTTGCCGTTCAGCCAGACCGGCTCATTGTGATAGAGCAGGGGCTCCGGATCATTGAGAATGAACTGCACCAGCCGTTTGTGCGCAGGCTTTGCCAGCAGTTTTTCCAGCGCGGCCTTGCCGATGAAATCCGGCTTGGACATTTTCACCGCGAACATCAGGCCGGTTTCAATCGGTGTGTCCTCATCTGAAAGGTCATGCCCCCAGTGGCGATAGGCTTTCTCAATGCGGGCGCAGTCCATGGCGTGCAGCCCGCAGAGTTTGAGGCCATAAGGCGCGCCAGCCCCGATGATGAGATCAAAAACATGGCGGGCAAATTCGGTGGGGATGTAGAGTTCCCAGCCCAGCTCTCCCACATAGGTGATGCGCGAGGCCATGACCCTTGCTGCGCCAAGATCAATCTCGCGCGAGGTGGCAAAGGGGAAGGCTTTATGCGACATGTCGGCTGTGGTGAGGCTGGCGAGCAGCGCGCGGCTGTTGGGCCCCATGATGCTTAACACCGCCATGCCGGAACTGACATCGGTGGCGATGCAATGGGCATCGTCCGGAATATGGCTTTTCAGCCAGTGCAGATCACGCCGCGCAGTGCCACCCGCCGTCACCACCAGAAAGGCCGTCTCGGACAGGCGGGTGACGGTGAGATCGGCCTCAATGCCGCCGCGCTCATTCAGCCATTGCGTATAGACGATGCGCCCCACCTTCACCGCCACATCATTGGCGCAGATATTTTGCAGCACGGCTTCGGCGTCGCGCCCCTCCACGCGGAATTTGCCAAAGGACGACATGTCGAACATGCCGACCTTTTCGCGCACCGCCTTCACTTCGGCGGCTGTTTTCTCAAACCAGTTTTGCCGTCCGTAGGAATATTCATAAACGGGCGCTGCGCCGGGCACATCAAACCAGTTGGCGCGCTCATAGCCCGCCACCTCGCCAAAGCAGGCGCCCTGCGCCGCCAGGCGCTCATGCAGCGGGCTTTGCCGGATGTTGCGGGCGGTTTCAAACTGGCGATAGGGCCAGTGCATGGCATAAAGCAGGCCGAGCGATTCGGTGGCGCGCTCAGCCAGATAGGCGCGGTTGGCCTGATAGGGCAGCATTCTGCGCACATCGACATCCCAGAGGTCCATTGTGGGATGACCATTGACGATCCATTCGGCCAGCGCCTTGCCAGCCCCGCCTGCTGACTGAATGCCGATGGAATTGAACCCAGCCGCCACATACAGCGACTTTAATTCCGGCGTTTCACCCAGCATATAGCGCACATCCGGCGTGAAACTCTCCGGCCCGTTGAAGAATTTGCGGATGCCCACTCGCTCCAATGCGGGCAGACGCTGCATGGCGGCCTCTAAAATCGGGGAGAAATGGTCGAAATCTTCCGCCAATTCGCCAAATTCAAAATCAGCCGGAATGCCATCCATCGCCCAGGGCTTGGCATTGGGCTCAAACGCGCCGAGCAGCAGCTTGCCTGCATCTTCCTTATAATAGGCGCAATTATCCGTGTCTCGCAGAACGGGGAGGTCATTGGTCAGGCCGGGGAATTCTTCCGTGACAATGTAAAAATGCTCGCAGGCCTGGAGGGGCAGGGCGATGCCGTTGCGCGCGCCAAGTTCCCGCGTCCACATGCCGGAGGCCAGCACCACATGCTCAGCCTCGATCGTGCCATGATCGGTGACGACACCCGCCGCGCGGCCATTTTTGACCACAAGATTCTGCACCAAAACATTCTCGAAAATCTTGGCACCGCGCATTTTCGCGCCTTTGGCCAGTGCCATTGTCGTGTCAATCGGGTTGGTCTGGCCGTCTTTGGGCAGAAACACCCCGCCGATCAGGTCATCGACATTGAGCAGCGGCCATTTATGTTTGATTTCGGACGGGGTGAGTTCATGCACCTCCAGCCCGAAGGTTTTGGCCATGGAGGCGCCGCGCATCAGTTCCTCGAAGCGCTCTTTGTTGGTGGCCACAGAAATGGAGCCGCGCTGCATGAAGCCGGTGGCCTGTCCGGTCTCCGCTTCCAGCGAGGCATAGAGGCCGGCGGTATATTGCGCCAGCTTGGTCATATTCATGGTGGCGCGCAGCTGCCCTACCAGACCGGCGGCGTGCCATGTGGTGCCGCTGGTCAGGCGCTTGCGCTCCAGCACCACCACATCGCTCCAGCCCAGCTGCGTCAGGTGATAGGCTATCGAACAGCCGACAACCCCGCCACCAACAATGACAACACGCGCAGTTTGAGGAAGATCAATCATTTCAGGGCCTTGATTATGTTTTTGAATATACATTCCCTCACCCTAACCCTCTCCCAAAGGAGAGGGAATGGTTCGAGCGTGCCCCCTCTCCCCGTAAACGGGGCGAGGGGGATGGCAGAAGCTAGCCTCTCAGCCGCGCATTTGTCGGGTCAAACAGCGGGTCGGTGCCCACCACCGCGCCTTTCATTTCGCCGATGACCTGCACACTCAGCGCGGTGCCCACCACGGCGAGGTCGCTGCGCACATAGGCCAGCGCGATGCTCTTGTTCAAAATATAGCTCCAGCCTGCGGACACGGTGAGGCCGACGATATTGCCATTGTGATAGACCGGCGAGCAATAGGGCGGTTCGGCCTCACCCGCCGCATCAAAGACAATGGGCACAAGCCGCTCTTTTGGGCCGTCCTCACGTTCTTTCAGCAGGGCAGCTTTGCCGATGAAGTCCGGCTTGTCAAAGGCAACGAAGCGGTCAAAATTGGCCATCAGCGGCGTATATTCATGGGTGATGTCGCCCTTCCAGCCGCGATAGCATTTTTCTAAGCGCAGCGAATCCATCGCATACATGCCGAAATCGCGGATGTTGAACTCGACCCCTGCCGCCATAAGCTGGTCATAGAGCGCGACCAAGGTCTCAACCGGCGCATGAAGCTCCCAGCCCAGCTCGCCGACATAATTGACGCGCAAGGCCAGCACCTGCGCCATGCTAATCTCTATGGTGCGGGCGCTGAGCCAGGGGAAAGCCGCATTGGAGAGGTCGGCTTCGGTGACTTTCGCCAGCACGTCGCGGGCGCGCGGGCCCGCCAGAATTAACGAGCCATAGCGGGAGGTTTCGTTTTTCAGTGTGACAGAGCCGTCGTCCGGCAGGTGTTTCACGATATGGTCAATGTCATGCCATTCCGCCGCAGCGGCGCTGACCAGATAGAATTTCTGCTCAGCCAGCCGGGTGATGGTGAATTCGCTCAGAATGCCGCCGCGCGCGTTCAGCGCCCATGTCAAAGAAATGCGGCCCTGCTTGGGCAGCTTGCCGCACACAAGCTGGTCAAGCCAGCTTTCGGCATTCGGCCCTTCGATGATGAGTTTGGTGAAGCCGCCCAGATCGAGCAGGCCGACATGTTCGCGCACCGCGCGGCATTCCTCACCCACCGTGTCGAAAAAAGCGGTCTCAGCGCGGCGGAAGGAGAGTTTTTGCGGCTCCGTTGTGCCCACTTTCGGGAAATAGGCGGCGCGTTCCCAGCCGCCTCTGGCACAAAAGAAAGCGCCCTTGGCTTTCAGCTTTTCATAAAGCGGCGTGGTTTTGGCGGGGCGTCCGGCGGGGCGCTCCTCCACCGGATAGCCAATGGCATATTCGTTTTGATACAGCTCGACCGCCTTGGCCACCGTGTAGCTTTTGGTGGCATAGTCGGTGTAGCGGCGTGGGTCAAAGCCCCAGAAATCCCATTCCGGCTCGCCGTCGATCACCCATTCGGCAATGGTTTTGCCCGCCCCGCCCGATTGCGCAATGCCGAAGGAGAAACAGCAGCATTGATAGAAGTTTTTGAGGCCATGCGCCGGGCCGATATAGGGGTTGCCGTCCGGTGAATAAGGTATAGGCCGTTGATGACGCGCTGCAC
>DAIMHB010000108.1:2661-6597 GCA_036723545.1 Beijerinckiaceae bacterium | reverse complement strand
GGAGATGAATTTCCATGCTCCCTGCCGCAGCATATACATGGGCATGGGCACGCCCTCGGCCAGATATTCACCGATGGTGATATGTTCCTGCTCCGGCTCGCCTTTGAGCAGTGGCAAAAGGCTGCGGCCATCCACCGGCCAGGCCAGATCATTGGCGCCGCCCTCCTCCACAATATCGACAAGGGTCGGCAGAAGGTCAGCCAGCGAGGCCGGGGTTGCCACGCGGCGCGGGGTAAAACGATCCGGCGCATGAACAATCAACGGCACGCGGGCGGCGGGGTCACGATAGCTCATTTTATACCAGAGGCCACGCTCGCCCAGAAAATCACCATGGTCTGAGGTGAGGATGACGATCGTGTTCTTCGCCAGATCACAGGCCTCCAATGTTGCCACCAATTTTGCCACATGTGCGTCAATATAAGAAATATTGGCATAATAGCCGTGGCGGGACTTGCGGATGTCCTCCTCATTAATATCATAATCTTCCATCGCGCAGGCCTCATAGAGGCGGCGGCTGTGGCTGTCCATCGCACGGACCGCCATCATTGGAACGGCAGGCATATCAATATCTTCGTCTTTGTAGAGATTCCAGAATTCGGGCCGTGCCGCATAGGGGTCATGCGGATGGGTGAAGGAAACGGTTAAACAGAAGGGCTGCTTTTCCTTGGCGCGGGCAAAATCATAAATCCGGCGCTGGGCGAGAAAGCCCACCTCATCATCATATTCAAGCTGATTGGTGATTTCGGCCACACCGGCCTGCTTGACCGAGGTCATATTGTGATACCACCAGTCAATGCGGGCATTGGGCTTGGCCCAGTCGGGAGTCCAGCCAAAATCGGCGGGGTAAATGTCCGTCGTCAGGCGCTCCTCAAAGCCGTGAAGCTGATCCGGCCCGACAAAGTGCATCTTGCCGGACAGGCAGGTGCGATAGCCTTTCAGGCGCAGATAATGCGCGAAGGTGGGGATGGAGGAGGGAAATTCTGCCGCATTGTCATAAACGCCGGTGCGCGAGGGCAGGCAGCCGGTCATGAATGTGGCGCGGGCGGGCGCGCAGAGCGGGCTGTTGCTATACATCTGCTCAAACACCACGCCATTTTTCGCCAGCGCATCAATGGCCGGAGTCTTCACAACCTTATGGCCATAGGCGGGCAAAAATTGCGCCGCAAGCTGATCGGCCACAATGATGAGAATATTCGGAGATGTATTCATAGGCATAACCTCAGAGTGAAGTGTTTATAAATTGTCGTTTACAAGCTGTCCTGCGCATCGGGTGCGCCCCAGCATTCGGCATAGATGGTGGCAGCCACAAGCCCTGTATCGCCCTTCATATTGGGCAGATCCACGCGCTCCAGCCGTGTGGTCATTTCGCTGTGGCTGGTGCCCAGTTCCAGCGCATGGGCGCGCGCCTGACTCTGAGCATAAATATGCGCTTTTGCGAGCGCCTCACCGGCATCACTGCTTTCCTCAAGCCCACCGGCATGGTGAATGCGATAATGCCCGACGCCGGTTGAGGTGACTTCAACAATCGCCTGCACTTTGATAACGCCCACTGCCGCACCCACCGCATTGGCCACATCACCAAAGGGCGGCAGCACAATCTCGCAGTTCATCCGGCGGCCAAGTTCGGGATAATAAATCGCCCCCGGCCCGCCCACCGCCACCAATGGCGAGGATGGGCGAATGGCAATATTCAGTCCCCTATAAGTGCCGCGCCCGTCCAGCGCCGCCATGATGAACGGATCATCGGCCTTCACCGGCGCATCCGCCAAGGTTTCAATCAGCACACGGCCAGAGTCAAACACCACCGCGTCAAACACCTCCTGCGCGAAGGCGCGGCACTCGTTCTCGCCCGCACGCGGTGAGGCCATGCGCCGCCAGCGCGTGAAGGCCAGGCCGCCCAGCAGCGCCGCCTCCCGCGACCATTGCGATTGTTTGTCAAGCACATGGGCCGCGTCGCTGGGCGTAAAACCGGCCAGTTGCGCGAGCCCCATTTTCACCAGACGCAGTAAAATCCGCATGTCCTGCGGGCTGTGGATGATCTGGTCCAGCCGCAGCGGAACATCAGTGATACGCTCATAGACCGATTGCTCTTTAGCGCCGAGCTGCGGCAAGCTCTGCACCTGCCCGCCGAAGGGCCTTACCGCAAAGCGGCTGGCATAATTGGCCCCGTCCGGATCGGCCAGAATGGACCGCAATTCCGCAATCACTGACGGATAACGATGACCGAGCAGCGAGAGTGGCACAATCCGGCTGGGCTTAAGCACAACTTTTCCTGTGACATCGTTAAAATCAACCTCACTGTCGCCACCCAGCGCAAAGGTGCGCATATCAATGGTGCGCACCAGCGTGCGGTGGCCACCCACCAGTGCGCCCTGCGCGGTCAGCTTAGGCCACCCCTGCTCCAGCACCGCAATGTCTGTTGTGGTGCCGCCAATATCGGAGACGACAAAATCCTCCAGACCGGAGAGAAATTTCGCGCCGATCACACTGGCGGCGGGGCCGGAGAGCACGGTTTCAATCGGGCGGGCGACAATTTTGGCGGCGCTGGCCAATGTTCCGTCGCCCTTGACCACCATCAGCGGCGCATGAATGTCAAACGCAACCATAGAGCGCTGCACAGCACCAATCAGCGCAACAATGCGTGAGATAATGCGGGCATTGAGCGCAGCGGTAAGGGCGCGGCGCGGTGCGTCCAACGCATGGGCAAGGTCGCTGGACGCTGTCACCGGCTTGCTGCTCAGTTCGGCAATCAACTGCTGCGCCGCTTGTTCATGCGCCGGATTTCGCACCGAATATTCCGCCGCCACTGCATAGGCCTCAACTTCGCCACGGGTCTGGGTGATGAAATCGGCAATGGCGGCGCTGTCCAGCGGCTCTTTTTGAAGGCCGCTATAGGTGTGCCCGCCCGTGCAGCGCAAGAGTTTAACGCCCGGCAAGGCGGCGGCAATGCCTGCCCGCTCCACCATTTTATCGTCAAAGCCAATCAGAATCACACCGATCTGCGAGCCATGCCCCTCGACAATGGCATTGGTGGCCAGTGTGGTGGACAGGCACACCATGGCCACTGTATCGCCTTTCAGATTGGGCGTTGCCGCAAATACGTCGGCCAGCGCCTCGCTCACCCCCACCGATAAATCGCCCTTGGTGGTGACGGCCTTGGCTTTGGTCAAAATCTGCCGGGACTGGGTTT
Organism: Beijerinckiaceae bacterium; assembly: GCA_036723545.1. Lineage (GTDB taxonomy): Bacteria > Pseudomonadota > Alphaproteobacteria > Rhizobiales > Beijerinckiaceae > JANXSV01. Next base: position 3,407 of record DAIMHB010000108.1, on the reverse strand, counting down.
CCACAAGCGCAGCGTCGGTATAGGTGCCGCCGGTATCAATGCCGATAATCAAACGTGCCATAAAAAATTGTCCCCGAACTTTCCGCTGCTTGTAGCCGATAGTGCGGCAAGGAACACTGAAAATCATGCCGCAGATCGTCGGAATTTGCAGGATTTGGTCGAATAGGGCAAACTCATGGTTAAATGGCGGAATAAAGTCATTTTTGTTTTTTTATAATATTCCCTCTCCTTCTGGGAGAGGGTTAGGGTGAGGGTAAATCACACTCATTCTCTCATCTAGCCCTCATCATGTCCTTCTCCCAAAGGGAGAAGGAACGCGCACCACGCAGTCATCAAAACATAAAAGCTCCATCTTTAACCCTCGAGAGAGCACCCCATGAACATTCACCAGCCCGAAGCCATGAGCGAAACCCAACTGCGCATTGACCTTGCCGCCGCCTTCCGCCTCGCCGCTGAACTGGATATGCACGAGGCTGTGGCCAATCATTTCAGCCTTGCCGTCTCGGCGGATGGCAAAACCTTCCTGATGAACCCGCGCTGGAAACATTTCTCGCGTATCAAGGCCAGTGACCTGCTGCTGCTCAATGCCGATGATAAAACCACCATGCACCAGCCCGATGCGCCCGACCCGTCGGCCTGGGCCATTCATGGCACCATGCACGCGCAACTGCCGCAGGCGCGCTGCATTTTGCATGTGCATTCGCCTTATGCCACCGCGCTGGCCTGCCTCGCTGACCCTGACATCA
>DAIMHB010000108.1:2214-2651 GCA_036723545.1 Beijerinckiaceae bacterium | reverse complement strand
CCGCTATTTCAACCGCATGGCGATTGATCTGCATTATGGCGGTATTGCCGATGACCCCGACGAGGCGGGCCGTCTGGTGCGCCTCATGGGCAATAAATCACGGATGATGATGGGCAATCATGGCGTTCTCGTCACCGCGCCCACAGTGGCTGAGGCTTTCGACGATCTTTATTATCTGGAACGCGCCTGCAAAACGCTGGTGCTGGCCTATTCCACGGGTCGCCCGCTCAATGTGCTCTCCGACGACATTGCTGAGCGCACCGCCAAAGACTGGGAAGACTATAAGGACAGCCCCTTTGCGCATTTTGAGGAAATGAAAAAAATTCTCGATGCGAAAGACGGCAGTTATCGGGATTAATTGTTGAACATCAATGCGGCCTCCCGCGCTTTTTTAAACGCACGGGAGGGGAAGTTCAAAGAGAGCGCGCCCTAAACGG
>DAIMHB010000108.1:0-2204 GCA_036723545.1 Beijerinckiaceae bacterium | reverse complement strand
GTTGACAGCAGGCAGCGGCGCGAGGCCGCGAATGAGATCAGCGCCTTTCTCGCCGATCATCACGGTCGGGGCGTTGGTATTGCTGGAGACAATTTTCGGCATGATCGAGGCATCACACACGCGCAAGCCTTCCAGCCCGCGCAGCTTCAATGTCTCCGGCTCCACCACCGCCATATCATCATGGCCCATACGGCAGGTGCCGACCGGATGATGGTCGGTTTTTGCCGTTTTGCAGGCATATTCAATCAGCTCATCGTCAGATAATTTGGCCGGATCGGGCATCCGCTGTGCCAGCAGATAGGGCCTGAATGCCTCCTGATTCAGAATATCCATCGCCATGCGCAGCCCTTTGAGCGAGATTTCGCGGTCATAGGGGTCGGCCCAATAATTTGGGTCAATCAGCGGGTGATCCGCCGGACTGGCACTTTTCAGCGTGACAGACCCGCGCGAACGGGGCCGCAAAAAGGCCGAATTGATGGTCACGCCCGGATTTTTCAGCTTGTCCACCCCCGCTTCAATGCCCGAACCTAGCCCCAGATGAAACTGAATATCCGGCGAGCGGGCATGTTTATCGGCGGTGGCAAAGCCTCCGGTTTCAAACAGGCTGGAGGCCACCGGCCCTTTTTTAAACAATAAATATTGCAGCCCCGCCCATAATGTGCGGTGCGGCTGGGCCACGCGGTCATAGGTGTGGTCGCCGGTGCATTCGCCAATGGTGTAAAGATCGAGATGATCCTGCAAATTTTTGCCAACGCCGGGCAGATGATGTACCGCCTCAATGCCAATCCTGCGCAATTCATCCGCCGGGCCAATGCCGGAAAGCTGCAACAGGCGCGGCGAGCCAATCGCGCCGGAAGACACAATCACATCGCGCGCGGCGTGCAGGGTCTCGGTGCTGCCTGCCCCTTTTGTGCGCACAACAACGCCGACAGCTCTGCCCTTCTCAACCATAATTTTCAGACAGTGTGTATGCGGGCGAATGGTGAGGTTGGGGCGCGAGGCCGCATCCTTCAGATAGGCTTTGGAGGCAGAGGAGCGCCGCGCATTGCGGATGGTCACCTGATAAAGCCCAACACCCTCCTGCGTTGCGCCGTTAAAGTCGGGGTTATAGGGCCAGCCGGCCTGTTGGCCCGCTTTGATAAAGGCATAGTCAATCGGCACAGGGTTGATCGGGTCAGACACACCAATCGGCCCGCCAATGCCATGATAGGCATTGGACATTTTCTGATTGTCCTCAGCGCGCTTGAAATAGGGCAGCACATCGGCATAGCCCCATCCGGCGCAGCGTTCCTCAAAGGCCCAGGCGTCATAGTCAGCGCGGTTGCCGCGCGTGTAAATCTGCGCATTGATCGACGAGCCGCCACCCAGCACCTTGGCCTGCGTATACCAGAACACGCGGTTGTTCATGTGTTTTTGCGGCACAGTCGACCAGCCCCAGCTGGCTATGCCTTTGGTCATTTTGGCAAAACCGGCAGGCATGGCCAGCAGCGGATGCCAGTCCGTGCCGCCCGCCTCGATCAGCAGCACTTTGACAGTTGGGTCTTGCGACAGGCGGTGCGCGAGCACACAGCCCGCAGGTCCGGCACCGGTGATGATATAATCATACATGTTTCACCTATAATTTTTGTATCGAAAGCCCGCCATCCGCCTGAATGACCGAGCCGGTGGCAAAATGAAATGCGCCACTGGCCAGCGCGGAAATGCTCAGGGCAATGTCTTGCGGTTGGCCCCAACGCGGCATGGGCACAAGGCCACCGGCAATGGCGGCATCATATTTCGCCGCGACACCTTCGGTCATGGATGTCCGGATAATGCCGGGGCGAACCTCGAACACCGCAATATCATCGGCTGCAAGGCGCAAAGCCAGCGCTCTGGCAAACATCGACAGTCCGGCTTTCGACATGCAATAATCAGCACGGTCCGGCGAGACCATTTCGGCGGATACCGAAGTCACCAGAATAAAACTGCGTTTTGAGTCCGATTTTGCAGCCACCATCCGTTTTGCCGCCGCCTGACAGAGAAACACCGCCCCGCGCAAATTCACATCCATCACGCGGTCGAAATTCTCGGGCACCAAATCCAGCAGGTCGCCGCGTACGGGCGCGCCAATACCGGCGCTGTTGACCACCACATCCAAGCGATTGAAATATTGATAAATTGTGTCAATCAGCGCGGGGTGCGCCGCCACATCGGCACTGTCATGC
>DAIMHB010000107.1:0-6671 GCA_036723545.1 Beijerinckiaceae bacterium | reverse complement strand
CGTCCAAGATATAAAGCGTGCGGCCCGTCGAGCGGCGCGCCAGTTCTTTCGAGAGCTTGACGCGCTGCGCCTCGCCGCCCGAAAGCGTGGTGGCCTGCTGCCCCACCTTGACATAGGTGAGGCCGACGCGCGCCAGCGTTTCCATTTTGTCGCGGATGGAGGGCACAGCCTTGAACAGGGTTGCAGCCTCCTCAACCGTCATATCCAGCACATCGGCGATGGAATGATCGCGGAATTTGACCTCCAAAGTCTCGCGGCCATAGCGTTTGCCCTTGCACACATCGCAGGTGACATAAACATCCGGCAGAAAGTGCATTTCGATCTTGATGACGCCGTCACCCTGACAGGCCTCACAGCGCCCGCCCTTGACGTTAAAGGAGAAGCGCCCGGGCTGATAGCCGCGCGCTTTTGAATCGGGCAGTCCGGCAAACCATTCGCGGATGGGGGTGAAGGCGCCGGTATAGGTGGCGGGGTTTGAGCGCGGCGTGCGGCCAATCGGCGACTGGTCAATGTCGATGATCTTGTCAATATGCTCCAGCCCCTCAATCGCATCATGCGGGGCAGGGTGGTCGGAGGCACCATTCAGCGTGCGCGCCAGCGCCTTATAGAGCGTATCAATCACCAGCGTCGATTTGCCACCACCCGAAACACCGGTGATGCAGGTGAACAGGCCCAGCGGAATATCTGCCGAGACATTTTTCAGGTTATTGCCGCGCGCATTGACGATTTTCAGGATTTTCTTGGGGTTAAAAGCGCGGCGCTGGCGCGGCACAGCCACCTCGCGCCGCCCTGTCAGATAGTCGCCGGTGAGCGAGGCCGGATTGGCCAGCACCTGTTCCGGTGTGCCCTGCGCCACAATCTGCCCGCCATGAATGCCCGCGCCGGGGCCTACATCGACAACATAGTCCGCAGTGAGAATGGCGTCCTCATCATGCTCAACCACAATCACCGTATTGCCGAGGTCGCGCAGGCGGCGCAATGTCTCCAAAAGGCGGGCATTGTCGCGCTGGTGCAGGCCGATGGAGGGCTCATCCAGCACATAAAGCACGCCGGTGAGGCCGGAGCCGATCTGGCTGGCGAGGCGGATACGCTGGCTTTCCCCGCCTGACAACGTGCCGGAATTGCGCGAAAGCGTCAGATATTCCAGCCCCACATCCAGCAGGAAGGTCAGCCGGTCGCGGATTTCCTTTAAAATGCGGGTGGCAATTTCATTTTGCTTCGGCGTGAGCTGATTGGGCAGGTCATTGAACCAGTCCACCGCATTTTTTACAGAGAGTTCAGAGGCATGGCCGATATGGCAGCCGGCAATTTTAACGGCCAGCGCCTCGGGTTTGAGGCGAAAGCCCTTGCAGGCGGTGCAGGGCGTGGCCATCATAAAGCGGCTGATTTCCTCGCGCGCCCAGTCGCTCTCCGTTTCGGTAAAGCGGCGCTCCAGATTGCGGATGACGCCCTCAAACGGCTTTTTCACCTCATAGGCGCGGGTGCCATCGGCATATTGAAAGGCAACCGGCTCGATGTTGGAGCCATAAAGAATGACCTGCTTGGCGCTTTCATCCAAGGTTGACCAGGGCTTATCCAGCGAAAATTTGAAGTGTTTGGCCAGCGACTCCAGCGTTTGGATATAATAAGGCGAGGTGCTTTTGGCCCAGGGGGCAATGGCACCCTTCCTGAGGCTGAGCTTGGGGTCGGGCACAATCAGACCGGCGTCAATTTTCTGCTCGGAGCCAATGCCCGCGCATTTCGGGCAGGCCCCGAATGGATTATTGAAAGAAAACAGCCGTGGCTCGATTTCGGCAATGGTGAAGCCCGAAACAGGGCAGGCGAATTTCGAACTGAACAGGATGGTTTTCGGATTGCCCTTGTCGTCCTTTTCGTCGGTATATTCCATCACGGCAATGCCGTCGGCCAGTTCAAGCGCGGTTTCAAAACTCTCGGCGAGGCGCGCACCAATGTCAGCGCGCACGACAATGCGGTCCACCACCACGTCAATGTCATGCTTGAGCTTTTTATCGAGGGTGGGCACCTCATCAATGGCGTAATATTCGCCATCTATGCGCAGGCGCTGAAAGCCTTTTTTCTGGAATTCGGCAATTTCCTTGCGATATTCGCCCTTGCGGCCACGAATGACGGGGGCCAGCAGGTAAAGCCGCGTCTTTTCCGGCAATTCCAAAACACGATCGACCATCTGGCTGATGGTCTGGCTTTCAATCGGCAGGCCGGTGGCGGGCGAATAGGGAATACCAACTCTTGCCCAGAGCAGGCGCATATAATCGGCGATTTCGGTGACGGTGCCCACCGTCGAGCGCGGATTTTTCGAGGTGGTCTTTTGCTCGATGGAAATGGCGGGCGACAGGCCGTCGATTTGGTCCACATCCGGCTTTTGCATCATTTCCAGAAATTGCCGCGCATAGGCGGAGAGGCTCTCGACATAGCGGCGCTGGCCTTCAGCATAGATGGTGTCAAAGGCCAGTGAGGACTTGCCCGAGCCGGACAGGCCGGTGAACACCACCAGCTTGTCCCGCGGGATGGTCAGGTCAATGTTTTTGAGATTGTGCTCGCGCGCGCCGCGCACCACTATGGAACGCGTATTAATATGGTGCCTGAGCGCTTCTGAAGATGGTGGAACGGTCATGGGTCGGGTGCGGCCTTTTCAGTTATGCCTCTATGTAACGCGCTTTTGGCGTCCTGCCACTGGTGTGAAGTTAAAATAATTCAAAATAAACAGATTGAGCGCTTGTCATGCTGTTAAAAACCCCTTTCTAATAGTTGACCAAAAGATCATCATATAAATGATCACACATATATGGATGAACCAAGTATTTCTGGGGGAGGGACGGTTATGTCTATTCAGGCACATGCGGATCATTCGGCGCCAAAGCCGATTTACCGCACATTATATGCGCAGGTGCTGACGGCTCTGGTTTTAGGCGCGGTCATCGGCTGGCTTTATCCCGGCTTTGCCACCAGCGAATGGATCAAGGCTTTGGGCGATGGTTTCGTCAAGCTGATTAAAATGATGATTGCGCTCATTATTTTTTGCACCGTTGTCTCCGGCATTTCGGGTGTGAGCAATGCAAAAAAGGTCGGGCGTGTGGGTGGCAAGGCCATTCTTTACTTTGAAATTGTCTCGACCTTTGCTCTGGCCATCGGCCTGCTGATCGGCAATCTGGTGGGCCCGGGTGTCGGCTTTTCCGGCAAGGCTCCTGATGCTGCGGCTGTGGCAAGCTATGCGAAACAGGCCGGCGAGCAGCACAGTGTTGATTTTGTCCTGAACATTATTCCCGACTCGGTGATCGGCGCTTTTGCCAAGGGCGATATTTTGCAGGTGTTGCTTGTGTCGGTTTTGTTTGGTTTTGCCCTGTTGCATCTGGGTGAAAAGGGCAAGGTGGTCAAGAATTTTATCGACGAGACATCCCATGCCGTCTTCGGCATTGTGGCTATTATCATGAAAGCGGCCCCGCTCGGCGCTTTTGGTGCCATGTGCTATACGGTGGGTAAATATGGGCCGCAGTCTCTGGCCAGCCTTGGCTATCTGATCCTGACCTTCTATGTCACGGCGGCGCTGTTTGTGGTTGTGGTGCTGGGGGTGATTGCGCGGATTGCCGGGTTCAGCATTTTCAAATTCATCGGCTATATCAAGGAAGAACTGCTGATCGTGCTGGGCACCTCCTCGTCAGAAAGCGCCTTGCCCGCCCTGATGGAAAAGCTGGAGCGGCTGGGCTGCTCGAAATCGGTGGTGGGGCTGGTGGTGCCCACAGGCTATTCCTTCAATCTAGACGGCACCAATATTTATATGACACTGGCGACTCTGTTTATTTCGCAGGCCATGGGCGTCAATCTCACGCTGGGCGAGCAAATGACCGTGCTGGGCGTGGCGATGCTCACCTCCAAAGGCGCCAGCGGCATTACCGGCGCGGGCTTTATCACCCTTGCGGCCACATTGGCGGTGGTCAATCCGGCGCTGGTGCCGGGCATGGCGATTGTGCTGGGCATTGATAAATTCATGTCGGAATGCCGCGCCCTCACCAATATTATCGGCAATGGCGTGGCCACGATCGTTGTCTCCTGGTGGGAGGGCGAGCTCGACCGTGACAAACTGAACGCGGCACTCTCGCGTCAGGTGGACGTGACCAGCCTCAAGGCTGCCGGCTCGCTGTGAGCCGCAAGAATAAAAGCCGCCAGCATGATGTCTGGCGGCTTTTTCTGTTATTGACAGTGGTTTTGAGTTATAATAATAGAACAAATTAAGAACATTTTATGCGTGCCGGGCGTGAATGGCTTGTGGACAAGTGTGCGAGGTGCGCGCATTTTGTGCTCCATCCGCTATGGTGCGGCCAGATCAATACGCGCGGCAATGCGGGTCAGCTGCCGCCAATGAGGAGAGTGCCATGTCAGGCAGCGTGAATAAGGTTATACTCGTCGGGCGTCTGGGCAAGGACCCGGTTGTGCGCCGCATGGGCTCGGGGGACTCTGTCGTCAGCTTCGGTCTTGCCACTTCGGAGACATGGCGGGACAAGGCCACTGGCGAGCGCAAGGAAAAAACCGAATGGCACAATGTGGTCATTTTTAATGAAAATCTTGGCAAAATCGCTGAACAATATCTGAAAAAAGGCTCGACCGTTTATGTCGAGGGCGCATTGCAAACCCGCAAATGGACAGACCAGTCCGGCGTGGAAAAATATACGACCGAGGTTGTGTTGCAGCGCTTCCGGGGAGAAATGACCCTGCTGGACAGCCGTGGCGGTGGCTCAACGGCTGCCATGCCGGAGCAGGGCGGGGATGATTATGGCAATGACCAGCGCGGCAGCTTTGGCCGGTCCTCGCCTATGGAGTCGCGCGGCGGCACCAATGAGCGCCGTCCGGCAGCGGGCGGGGCCCGCACCTCTGCGGTGATTGACGACGATATTCCGTTCTAGGGCATGTTGTTTTGAGGTGGAAACATGCTGTGAGCGTTCCTTCTCCCCGTTTCAACGGGGAGAAGGACAGGATGAGGGGCTTGGGATTATCAAATGCCCCTCACCCCAACCCTCTCCCCGCACGCAGGGAGAGGGAGCTGTTCCCGTTTAAAAGCAACAGACTCTAGGACTGCGTTTATGTGCCCTTTCTCCACATCCCGTGCTCTCATCCTGAGTTTGTCGAAGGACGAAGGGCGTAGGCGAGGATGAAAGGCGAAGGTGTGGGCGGGGCAGAGAAGGCTCACCCGCCCGCCATCACCTGCTTGATTCCGTCAATGACAAATTGAATGGCCAGAGCCGCCAGAATGACACCCAGCAGGCGCGTTAAAACCACATTGCCGGTGATGCCCAGCCAGCGCGAGACGCGCTCGGCCATTAAAAACATGGCCAGACAGGACAGAACCACCACAGCAATCACCCCTGCCAGAATCAGCACCAGCGGCAGGCTGCTGCCGGCACGGCCCGCCAGAAGGATCACCGCCGTTATCGTGCCCGGCCCCGCCATCAGCGGAATGGCCAGTGGAAAGGCGGCCACATTGTGAATATGATCCTCTGTAATGGCGATTTCCGCTGTCGTGGTTTTGCGTTTTGACCGCAGCTCAAACACCATTTCAAAGGCGATGGTGAACAGCAGAATACCGCCGGAAATGCGGAAGGCGGGCAGGCTGATGCCCAGTGCCCGCAGCAAAGCATCACCCCCCACCGCGAAAAACACCATGATGCCGAAGGCAATCAGCGAGGCGCGGATGGCCACCCGCTTGCGCTCGCCCGCATTCATGCCCAGCGTGACGGAGAGAAAAATCGGCGCCAGCCCCGGCGGATCAAGTGTGACCAGCAGTGTCACGATGGCCGATGTCAGAAATTCTGTAAGCATGGAGTCTCCGGATCTGTTTTTTGCATTCTAGCCGCTTGTGCCCATTCGTGCAAAATTTCTGATTTTACGCCCCGTTGAGCGGGCAATATGCCCGAAAGCGGCGAATTTAGCTGTTAAGACCGTGACATCTTTCCTAGGCGCAGAGGCAGGAATCGGCTAAGGATAACAACTCTGTGCGTCCTGTTTGCTGCTGTTTTCCCGTCAGGGGCGCAACAGGCCGTTTGATTTCAGGCCGGATGCACCGGCCACCACTCGACATTCAGGATATGTGAACTTTGTCTGACACTGCCGACAAAAACGATAAGCCGGTTGAACCGGGTTCCGACATTCGCCCGATTTCCATCATCGACGAAATGAAGAAATCCTATCTCGATTACGCCATGAGCGTGATCGTGAGCCGCGCCCTGCCGGATGTGCGCGACGGCCTGAAGCCGGTGCATCGCCGTATTCTGTATTCCATGTATGAAAACGGCTATACGCCGGACAAGCCCTATCGCAAATCCGCCCGCATTGTCGGTGACGTGATCGGTAAATATCACCCGCATGGCGACCAGTCGATTTATGACGCTCTGGTGCGCATGGCGCAGACCTTTTCCATGCGTCTGCCGCTGGTGGATGGGCAGGGCAATTTCGGCTCTGTCGATGGCGACCCGCCGGCCGCGATGCGTTATACCGAGTCGCGCCTTGCCAAGGCTGCCATTCCGCTTATTGACGATATTGATGAGGATACGGTTGATTTTCAGCCCAATTATGATGGCTCGGAACATGAGCCCACTGTTCTTCCTGCCCGCTTTCCCAATCTTCTGGTCAATGGTGCGGGCGGTATTGCGGTGGGTATGGCG
>DAIMHB010000106.1:0-6675 GCA_036723545.1 Beijerinckiaceae bacterium | reverse complement strand
GGGTGAGCAACTCGACTGGCTCTCCTCCGGCGAGGTTATGATTGAAGGTATCATCTCGGCCAGCGCCTTTTATCTTCTGCTGGTGCATATGTTCACCCGGAAGAACAGTTTTGTGAATCCAAGGCTGTTTCTGGATCGAAATTTTGCCGTCAGCATGTTTTTCATCTTTATCATCGGCGTGACCTATCTGGCCTCATTGGCGCTGATGACGCCCTATTTGCAAACATTGATGGGCTATCCGGTGATTACGGCGGGCATTGTCATGGGCCCACGCGGCATGGGCACCATGGCCAGCATGTTCATTGTTGGCCGCATCATGGGCAAAATCGACACGCGAATCTTGTTGCTGTTTGGTCTGGGCCTGACCGCATGGGCCATGAATGAAATGACCGGATGGACCCCTGATGTCTCGCAATGGACAATTATTTATGTCGGTTTTATACAGGGCAGCGGATTGGGCTTTTTGTTTGTGCCCCTCACCACCATTGCTTTTTCCACCCTGCCCGCCGCCATGCGCGGCGAAGGCACAGGGCTTTATAATCTCTCGCGCAATATTGGCTCCAGCGTCGGCATATCCATTGTCTCGGCGCTGCTGATTGAAAATGTGCAGATCGGCCATGCCGCCATTGGTGCCTATGTCACACCCTTCAACCACGCCTTTGCCCTGCCTGCGGCGCGGCACATGTTTTCGCCGCTGAAACTGGCCAGCCGTGCGGCGCTGGATGGTGTCATCAATCAGCAAGCGACCATCATCGCCTATATGGATGATTTCAAACTGCTGATGCTGATGTCCCTGTTTGCCATGCCGCTGGTTGTGCTGTTGCGTCAGCCCAAACGCGCGGCACCGCTGCCGCAAGACTATGCCGTGATGGAATAGTTCACTCGGCCTCCAGCGCCTTGCGAAAATTCAGCAAATCCTGTTTGCGGGTGGCATTCGAATATCGCCATTAAATCGATAATGGCCACAGCATAGGCAGATGAGCCATTCATGATGCAAAGAATAATGCGCTAAACCATAAGATATATCCTGCATTGAAAGCAGCATTCTGCGCAAGCGCTACAGCCTAACAATCATACAATAGCAATCTATAAACATACAAAAACTAAACGATTACACTCAAAACCGCGACTCTGTAAGACCATTTCACAGGATGGCACAAAAACAACAAATATAAAAGCCATATGATAGTATAAAAATTACAATCTATAGTTGTAAATAAAATTATTGAATACAAAAAATATACTATACATTAATAAATTCTTTATATCATACGCCCACACACTCTAAGCGGGTAAAGGGCAGGTCTATGAAATTATCCATCGCACACTCATTCAAATTATTTGGTATAATCATCATAGTTGGATTGCTGACAACAACCTTTGCGAGCTCTTTCGCCCTTTTTAAACTCAAAATTGGCAGTACAGCCTATGAGACCATCGTTGCCAGCAAGGATCTTGTAGCCGACATTCTGCCCCCGCCGGAATATATTTTGGAGGCCTATCTGGAAGTCAACCTAGCCTTAAACGAGCCCGAAAAACTATCTGAACATATAAGAAAACTTGATAAATTGCAGGCTGATTATAATGATCGCCGCACCTATTGGCAAAATTCAAGCCTATTACCAGATGACCTAAAATCAGAACTTACACAAACATCAGACGAACAAGTGCAAAAATTCTGGAATGAGGCCAGTACTCACTTTATTCCGGCATTAAAGGCCAAAGATATAGCCAGCTCCAAACGTTCTCTAGCCATTATGAATATATTTTACGAAGCACATCGTAATATCATTGACGATGTTGTAGCCAAAGCCAATGTATTTTCTGATAATGCAGAGGCCGCCGCTGCCAAAAATACAACGATTTTTCAATTCGTGATGTTTGGAACCGCGCTTGTTATTATTCTTATAGTCTCAATTATTCTGCATTTATTGCGCAAAAAAGCCAGCGACCCCTTAATTGTTCTGGCCAATTTTATGGGTGAAATGGCCAATGAACATTATGATACTGAAGTGCCACTATGTGAACGCCAAGATGAAATTGGCCAGATGGCACTGTCCGTTCAAGTGTTTCGCAACGCATTTTTGGAGCGTCGCCGTCAGCGCATCGAACAACAAGCACTTGATGAACGCAGCAGACTGGAACGGCAAATGATTGCACAGGCCAACCAAGTTGAGCGCGAAACAGCCCTCACCGCCATTGCCGCAGGCTTGAGCGCAATTTCAAACAAAAATCTGACCTATCGCCTCACTACGCCCATGCCGTCAGCCTATCAAAAATTACAAAGTGATTTCAACAACGCTATATCCGATCTTGAAGCAGCAATGGGCAATGTTGTTCATGGCATTACCGCCATTGGCTCGGGCATCAATAAGATTTCAACAGCAACCGAGGATCTCTCTGCCCAAACCGAGCAACAGGCAGCCACACTGGAAGAAACCTCCGCATCGCTTACGGATATTACGCGCCTTGTCAATAAAACGGCCAGCAGCGCCATCACAACAAGCACAATCGTTAAGGATACCAAAACAGATGCAGAGCAAAGCAATCAAATTGCTCAACACGTTATGGGCGCTATGGATAAAATTGAAAAATCATCCAGCAGTATTGGCCAAATTCTGGGTGTGATTGATGAAATTGCCTTTCAGACCAATCTTCTCGCCCTAAACGCCGGTGTTGAGGCGGCGCGGGCAGGCGATGCCGGACGTGGTTTCGCGGTTGTCGCCACAGAGGTGCGAGTTCTGGCACAACGTTCAGCCGATGCGGCAAAAGAAATCAAACATCTCATTGAAGATTCGTCCAATCAAGTTCATCACGGTGTTAAACTTGTTGGCCAGACTGTTGCTGCGCTAGAAAAAATGGTCTCTCAAGTTGTAACCATTGACAAAGCTGTGGGCACAATCGCCGATAATTCGAAAGAGCAGGCCAGCAGTTTGGTTGAAATCAGCACCGCCGTTGGCGAAATGGACGTCAACACCCAGAAAAACGCCGCTATGGTTGAGCAAACTACTGCCGCCACCCGTGCACTAAAACGCGAAACGGACACTCTGGTGAGCACAATCAATGAATTTCGCATTTCCATCAACAATAATCTGCGCGATGTCGCTTAAGGCTTGAAAAAATCAACATATCATGGCTGTAAACGCTTTCAATTTTATGTTTTATAACTAATCGCGCAAGGGGAAGCATATTTAGTAAGCCTACGAGACAGAAATGACAAAAATAAAACTCGGACTGGTCGGCGTGGGCAAGATTGCGGTTGACCAGCATATCCTTCAATCGCTGAGACAGGGCTTTTTGATCTTGTGGCGGTTGTCAGCTAGCGCGGCACAGAACTGCCGGGGATGCGCACATTCAAAAGCCAGTCCGATATGCTGGCCGCCATGCCCGAGCTGAAGACCATGCCGTGATGGAATAGTTCACTCGGCCTCCAGCGCCTTGCGAAAATTCAGCAAGTCCTGTTTGCGGGTGGCATTCGCATGCGGAAACTGCATTTTGAGCCCGTCTATATGCTCGCAGATAATGTGAGACGCGATCAGCCGCGCATTTTCCTTGTCATCGGCGGGGAGAATATACCAGGGCGCGTGATCTGTGCTGGTGGCATTGATGCAGGCTTCGTAAGCGCGCATATAATCATCCCAGAATTGACGCTCCTCAATATCGGCGAGGCTGAATTTCCAATTTTTCTCAGGCCGATCAATGCGCGCGAGAAAGCGCTGCCTTTGCTCCTCTTTCGACAGATGCAGGAAAAATTTGATCACCCTTGTGCCGTTACGGTGAAGGTGTTTTTCAAAGTCATTGATGGATTTATAACGATCGAGCCAGATCTGCTTTTCATCCGGATAGGTGTCGGGCAAGCCCTCGCTGCGTAAAATTTCCGGATGCACCCGCGCGATCAGCACCTCCTCGTAATAGGACCGGTTGAAAATGCCGATCTGCCCGCGCTCCGGCAGGTAGCGGGTGGAGCGCCAGAGAAAATCATGCTGCAATTCTTCCGTGCTGGGATGTTTGAAACTATAGACACGGCACCCCTGCGGGTTCACGCCGGACATAACATGCTTGATAATGCCGTCCTTGCCTGCCGCATCCATGGCCTGAAATATGATCAGCAGCGAATATGTGTCGCAGGCATAGAGCAACTCCTGCGCATCGCTCAAATGAGCCACATGCTTTTCCAGCATCAGTTTATAATCGGCTTTTGAAGCATAAACAGGTTTGACCAGAGTCGGCCATTTGCTCAAATTTACATGGCTGTCTGCCCCGACGCGAAACTCATGACTATCAATGTGCATAAACACTACTCTTATTCGAAATGCTTGATCAATTTCAGCAGAAAGCGGTCGCTTCCGCCCATTGCGGCCTATTTATCATGATCCTGCTCATCCAAGAGAAAACTTGGTTTTCCAAAGCCCTGCTTTTAGGATAATCTGCCTGATAGGATTTCAAATATAACATTTAGTTCTGGAATGACGATGACAAAAATTAAACTCGGACTGGTCGGTGTCGGCAAGATTGCGGTTGACCAGCATATCCCTTCAATCGCGGAGACAGAGCTTTTTGATCTTGTGGCGGTTGTCAGCCAGCGCGGCACAGAACTGCCGGGGGTGCGCACCTTCAAAAGCCAGTCCGACATGCTGGCCGCCATGCCCGAGCTGGAGGCTGTGGCCAACTGCACGCCCCCTGCGGTGCGCCATGCGGCCACAATCGAGGCGCTGAAGGCGGGCAAACACGTTCTTATCGAAAAGCCGCCGACATCCAGCGTTGCCGAGCTTGCCGATATGACCGCCACTGCAGAGCAGATGCAGCGCACATTGTTTGCCACATGGCATTCGCAGTTCAACCCTGCCGTCGATCAGGCCGCACAGATTTTAAAAACGCGCAAGCCGGCAAAAGTCTCCATCATCTGGAAGGAAGATGTGCGGCGCTGGCATCCGGGGCAGGAATGGATATGGCAGGCCGGCGGCTTTGGCGTATTCGACCCCGGCATCAATGCGCTCTCCATTCTGGTCAAAATTCTGCCCGAACCGGTGTTTGTGCACAAGGCTGACCTGCTGTTTCCGCAAAACCGCGATACGCCGATCGCAGCGCACCTTGTCATGGGTGGCGCTCCGCTCTCGGGCCTTGATGTGACCGCCGAATTTGACTGGCGTCAGGAAGGTGAGCAGACCTGGACGATTGAGGTGGGCCTGAGCGATGGTGGCACCCTGATGCTCACCCATGGCGGCACACGGCTTTTCGTTGATGGAACAGCCGCAATCACCGAGAAAGACGCCGAATATCGCCATATTTACCGGCATTTTGCATCCCTCATCCGCACCTCCAGCCGTGATATTGATGCCAGACCCTTATATCTTGTGGCCGACTCCCTGCTGATGGGCAGACGCCAAGTCACCGACGCTTTTGACTGGTAAAACAGCATGGGCAGGCGCTGACCTGCTCAGGTGATACAGGAACACGACATGCAGGGCAGGCTTATATTGGGTGTTGATGGCGGCGGCACCCATTGCCGTGTCCGCATCAAGACATGGGATGGTAGGCTCATGGCCGAAGCGGAAGGCGGGTCGGCCAATGTCAATCAGGATCAACATCAGGCTCTGCGCAACATCATGCAAACAGTGCGGCTGGCCGCCCAGAATTGCGGTCTCACCGAAGCTGATTTTGGACAGATTCACGCCGGAATGGGGCTGGCCGGTGTCACCAGCCGCCAGATGGCCGCAGACATAGAACAGGCTGACTGGCCATTTGCCCGCATATATGTGGATGATGATGCCTATATTGCCTGTCTTGGGGCCCATGGCGGCGCGGATGGCGGCATTGTCATAACCGGCACCGGCTCGGCGGCAGTGTGTCTGGTCAATGGCGTGCGGTTTGCTGTTGGCGGACGCGGGTTTGCGCTCGGCGACGAAGGTTCAGGGGCTGTGCTGGGACGCGACGCGCTGCGCGCCGCCCTGCGCACACTGGACGGTCTTGCCCCCGCCACCGCCTTGACCGAAGCGCTTTTGCATCACTTTCACCATGATGCCGGCGCTATGGCCCGCTGGGGTGTCACCGCCACGCCGCAGGACTATGCGCGCTTTGCCCCCATGGTGTTTCATGCGGCACAGGAGGGTGACGCCACGGGCCTGTCACTTGTTGCGGCTTGTGCCCGCGCATTGGACGAACTGGCCCGCCGCCTGCTGGCGTTTGGCGCGCCAAAGCTCTGTCTGATCGGTGGTCTGGCGCAGGCGGTGCGCCCCTATCTGGCCCCTGATATTGCCCAGACTTTGGCCGAACCGGAAGCCGACGCCTTGGAGGGTGCCATTTTGATGGCTATGCAGCAGGAAAGCCAAAACTCATGATTGAGGCAATCCTTGGTGCCGATATTTTCACCGGCACGGAATTCATCACCGATGCGGCCGTGATTGTGGAAAACGGCGAGATTCAGGCCGTGACCGCGCGCGCCGCACTAGCGGCCAGCATACCACGCCAGCAGCTTGCAGGCGGTATTCTCGCCCCCGGCTTTATTGACCTTCAGGTCAATGGCGGTGGCGGCACGTTGCTCAACAGCGACACCCATGCCGAAGGGGTGAGCACGATTGCCCGCGCCCACCGCAGCTATGGCACAATCGGATTGCTGCCAACCGTCATCACCGATGAACGCCATGTGATTCACGCCGCCATAGAGGCCGTGCGGGC
>DAIMHB010000105.1:0-6676 GCA_036723545.1 Beijerinckiaceae bacterium | reverse complement strand
AGCCAGAACAATCTCGGGGAGAACCGGAGCAAGAGCAAAAATCGGCGAAATCATAATAAACCTCAGTGAACCGCCAGAGCAGCTGTTTTCATGGATTGGAGAGCAGCGTCATATCCCTTGAGCAGATGGTCAATGGAGGCGGCACTGGCATCAAGGATGGGCTGTGGATGAAAACCATAGTAAATCGTCAGCACAACCAAAGGCACCAGCAGCACCAGCTCGCGCGCGCTCAGATCAGCAATCGTCATCAGTGCGGGCTTGTCCAGCACCCCGAAAATCACCCGGCGATACAGGTAAAGCGCATAGGTGGCCGACAAAATAACACCGAGCGTGGCAAATAATGCCACCGAACTGTTGGCCTTATAGGTGCCGATCAGGGTGAGGAATTCACCGACAAAACCGGAGGTTCCCGGCAGGCCGACATTGGCCATCGTGAACACAAGCATAACCACGGCATAGCGCGGCATCCGGTTGACGAGGCCGCCATAGGCCGCAATATCGCGGGTGTGCATACGGTCATAAACCACGCCCACGCAAAGGAACAAGGCGCCCGCCACAAGGCCATGGCTGACCATCTGATACACCGCACCCTGAACACCCTGCGCATTCATGGCAAAAAGGCCCATGGTCACAAAGCCCATATGGGCCACCGACGAATAGGCAATCAGCTTTTTAATGTCTTCCTGCACCAAGGCCACCAGCGAGGTGTAGACAATCGCCACCACCGAGAGTGTGAACACCAAGGGTGCAAAATAATGCGACGCATCCGGGAACATGGGCAGGGAAAAGCGCAGAAAACCGTAACCACCCATTTTCAGCAGAATGCCCGCCAGAATAACAGAGCCCGCGGTCGGCGCTTCAACGTGTGCATCGGGCAACCATGTATGCACCGGCCACATCGGCATTTTCACCGCGAAAGAGGCAAAGAACGCCAGCCACAGCCATTTCTGCATGGCTGACGGGAAAACCGTGCGCAGCAGCACTTCAATATCAGTGGTTCCGGCTGTCCAATACATGGCCATAATGGCCAAAAGCATCAGGACGGAGCCCAGAAGGGTGTAAAGAAAGAACTTGAAGCTGGCATAAATACGCCGTTTGCCGCCCCAGATACCGATGATCAGGAACATCGGAATGAGACCGGCCTCAAAGAACAGGTAAAACAGCATCAGGTCCAGTGCGGTAAAGACACCGATCATCAATGTCTCAAGCACCAGAAAGGCAATCATATAGTCGCGGACGCGGTAAGTGATCGATTCCCACGAGGCCGCAATGCAGAATGGCATCAGAAACGCCGTCAGCAGCACGAAAGGCATGGAAATACCATCCACACCCAGCTTGTAGATGATCTTGTCCGAGAACCAGTCCCGCTGTTCGACCAGCTGAAACGCGGCGCTGGAGGTATCAAACCGCCCCCAGGCCACGAGCGACACCGCAAAGGTCACCAGCGTGGTCAGCAACGCCACCCAGCGGATATTGCGCAGGGTCGCAGCGTCCTCGCCGCGCAGGGTCAGAAGAATAGCCACGCCAACCAGAGGCAGGAACGTCAGGCCGGAAAGTATGCCAAAGCCAAACATCAGTGAATGCCCCCAATTAGATACCAAGAAATCAGTGCGGCAATGCCGATCATCATCGCAAAGGCATAGTGGTAAATGTAGCCGCTTTGCAGCAACACAACCCTATCCGTCACATTGACCACACGCGCGGCAATACCGTCCGGCCCCATGCCGTCGATGATTTGACCATCGCCACCCTTCCAGAACAGACGGCCAATCCGCATGGCCGGTTTGACGAAAATAAAATCATAAAGCTCGTCAAAATACCATTTGTTGAGCAGGAACTGGTAGAGATGCGGGTTGGCTTTGGCCAGCGCATGGGCCGAACCGGGCCAGCGGATATACATCGCATAGGCCAGCACAAAACCGCCGATCATCATGAAGGTCGGCATCAGGCTCACCAAGGCTGGCACATGCTCCATGTCTTCCAGAATGTGATTGTCCTTGCCGATGAACAGCGCTTCCTTCCAGAAGGCCTCCTCACCGGCTCCGAAAAACACACCTTTAAAGGCAAAACCGGCACAAACCGCACCCAGCGCCAGCACGGCCAGCGGCACCAGCATCACCAGCGGCGATTCATGTGGCTCATGATGATGCTCGTCATGACCGTGATGGTCATCATGAGCATGATGGTCATCATGATGATGCACGGCAGCCGGAGCGCCGAAGAAGGTCATGAACACCAAGCGCCAGGAGTAGAACGAGGTCAGCCCCGCCGCGACAACAACAGCGATAAAGGCATAGACATGCCCGGGACGGTCTGACGCAAAGGCCGCTTCAATAATGGCATCCTTGGAGACAAAACCGGCAAAGCCAAGCGAGGTGAAGGGCAGGCCAAAGCCGGTCAGAGCAAGGGTGCCGATGGTCATCATCCAGAAGGTGAAGGGAATTTTTGTCCTCAGGCCACCCATGTGGCGCATATCCTGCTCATGATGCATGGCATGAATCACCGAGCCCGCGCCTAAAAACAGCAAAGCCTTAAAGAACGCATGGGTAAAGAGGTGGAATATGCCGAGCTGATAGCCACCAACCCCCATAGCCACAAACATATAGCCAAGCTGGCTACAGGTGGAATAGGCAATCACACGCTTGATGTCATTCTGCACCAGCCCGACAGTGGCCGCGAAAAAGGCGGTTGTGCCACCCACTACAGTCACCACAGACAAAGCCGTCGGCGAGAGTTCAAACAATGGCGACAGACGCGCCACCATGAACACACCGGCCGTCACCATGGTCGCCGCATGAATCAGCGCGGAGACAGGCGTCGGGCCCTCCATCGCGTCCGGCAACCATGTATGCAGCAGGAATTGTGCCGACTTGCCGCAAGCGCCCATAAACAGCAGCAGACAGGCCAAGGTCATGGCGTCCCAGTCATAGCCAAACGCCATCACGGATTTGCCAGAAAGCGCGGGCACACTGGCAAAAATCGTCTCGAAACTCACTGCACCGGTCAGCTGAAACACCAAAAAAATGCCCAGAGCAAAGCCGAAGTCGCCGACGCGATTGACAACAAAGGCCTTCATCGCCGCCGCATTGGCCGATGGTTTCTGAAACCAGAAACCAATGAGCAGATATGAGGCCAGACCCACACCTTCCCAGCCGAAGAACATCTGCACCAGATTATCCGCCGTCACCAGCATCAGCATGGCGAATGTGAAGAGCGACAGATAGGCGAAGAAACGCGGGCGGCTCGGATCCTCATGCATATAGCCGATAGAATAGAGGTGCACGAGCGCAGACACGCTATTGACCACGACCAGCATCACGGCGGTCAATGTGTCAATGCGAAAGGCCCAATCCACCTGCAACGCACCGGAGGTCAGCCAGTTGGCCACCTCAACGCGCAAAACCTCATGACCATAACCCACCTGCACAAAGGCCACCCAGGACAAAAGCGCTGAGAGCAGAAGCAGCCCTGTGGTGATAAGCTCGGAAGGACGGGCACCCAACTGGCGGCCAAACAGGCCGGCAATCAGAAAGCCAAGGAGCGGACCAAAGACAATGATCTGAAACATGGGTCTGCTTAGCCCTTCATCATATTGATATCTTCAACCGCGATGGAGCCGCGATTACGATAATAAACCACCAGAATAGCCAGCCCGATAGCCGCTTCAGCCGCGGCCACAGTCAGGATGAACAGTGCAAACACCTGTCCTGTCAGATCTCCCAGAAAGCTGGAAAATGCGACAAGATTGATATTCACCGACAGCAGGATCAATTCCACCGACATAAGAATAATGATCACATTTTTGCGGTTGAGGAAAATTCCGGCAACGCCCAGCGTGAACATTATGGCTGCAACCGTGAGATAATGGCCAAGTGAAATCATGGTTTTACACCCCTGCCCGTGAAGGCACCTTTTTAACTTCCATGGCCGTATCCTTGGTGCGGGCAACCTGCGCGGCAATATCCTGCCGCTTGACACCGTCCTTATGACGCAGGGTCAGCACAATCGCGCCGATCATCGCTGTCAGCAGAATAAAGCCGGAAATCTGGAAGAAATAGACATATTGCGTATAGAGCACATCCCCAAGCGCCTGAGTGTTGCTCATGCCCTCTTTGATCGGCGCGGCGCGGGTGATCAGCTCTGCCGGTGCCTGCATCCATGTGCCCAGCACGAACACCAACTCGATCAGCACGGCAATGCCGATCAAGGCGCCAACGGGCAGATATTGCAGAAATCCCTGTTTCAATTCGGCAAAATCAACATCCAGCATCATCACAACAAACAGGAACAGCACAGCCACCGCCCCGACATAGACAATCACCAGCAGCATAGCGAGGAATTCAGCCCCCAGCAGCAAAAACAAGCCTGCCGCATTGACGAAAGCCAGAATGAGAAACAACACCGAATGCACGGGATTGCGTGCGGAAATCACCATGAAGCTGGACGCCACCATGACAATCGAGAAGAGGTAGAAGAAACCCACTGCCACATTCATCTTTTTTGCCCCCGCTCCGTTTAACCGACGGAGCATTGATATTCAAAATCAGGTTTTGCCTTAACGGTAAGGCGCGTCCAGCGCAATGTTACGCGCCAGTTCACGTTCCCAGCGCGCGCCATTTTCAAGCAGCCTCTGCTTGTCATAGAGCAGTTCCTCACGCGTTTCGGTGGCGAATTCAAAATTCGGCCCCTCGACAATCGCATCCACCGGGCAGGCCTCCTGACAGAAGCCGCAATAAATGCACTTCACCATGTCAATGTCATAGCGGGTGGTGCGGCGTGTGCCGTCATTGTTGCGCGGGCCAGCCTCAATAGTGATGGCCTGCGCCGGGCAAATCGCCTCGCACAGTTTGCAGGCGATACAGCGTTCCTCGCCATTGGGATAGCGCCGCAGAGCATGTTCCCCACGAAAACGCGGGCTGAGCTGCCCCTTTTCATGCGGATAGTTCAAGGTCGCTTTCGGCTTGAAGAAATAGCGCATCGACAGAAAAAAAGCCGAGACGAATTCTGTCAGAAAAAGCGAACGGGCTGCCTGATCTAGTCTCATCCCTGCGCTCCAAAAAACTGCAACACACCAGCCACAACCACAACACCCACCAGCGAAATCGGCAGAAACACCTTCCAGCCCAGCCGCATCAGCTGATCATAGCGATAGCGCGGCACAAAGGCCTTCACCATGGCAAACATGAAAAACACCAGAGACACTTTGAGGATGAACCACACCACACCCGGCACCCATGTGAAGGGCGCGAAAGGAATCGGCGACAGCCAGCCGCCAAGAAAGAGAATGGTGGTCATCGCGCACATAGTGACAATGGCGACATATTCCCCCAGCATAAACAGCAAATATGGTGTTGAGGAATATTCCACCATGAAACCGGCCACAAGCTCCGATTCCGCCTCGGGCAGGTCAAAGGGCGGGCGGTTGGTTTCAGCCAGCGCTGAAATGAAGAAAATCACAAACATCGGGAACAAAGGCAGCCAATACCAGCCCAGAAGTCCGTATTTGCCGTCCTGCGCATTGACAATATCGGTCAGATTGAGCGAACCGGCGCAGAGCAGCACCGTAATCAGCACAAAGCCGATCGACACTTCATAGGACACCATCTGCGCAGCAGAGCGCAAAGCGCCGAGAAACGGATATTTGGAATTGGACGCCCAGCCCCCCATGATAATGCCGTAAACGCCCAGCGAAGAAATGGCGAAAATATAGAGAATTCCCACATTGAGGTCCGCGACTGCCCAGCCGCCGGAAAGCGGGATCACCGCCCATGCCGACAGCGCCAGCACCGAAGTCACCAGAGGGGCGAGCAAAAAAACGCCCTTATTGGCCCCCGAAGGAATGATCGGCTCTTTGAACAAGAACTTGAACATATCGGCAAAGCTTTGCAGCAGCCCCCATGGCCCGACCACATTCGGCCCGCGACGCAGCTGCACAGCCGCCCAGATCTTGCGGTCAGCCAGAATGATATAAGCCACGAATATCAGCACGCCGACCAGCAGCGCGAGGCTCTTGATCACAGTCAGCAGCAATCCCAGAAGCATAAGGGTCGAAAACATGATTTACTCCGCCGCCTGTGACAGAGCATTGTGAGCCAGAGCCGAACATTCGGCCATAACCTTCGATGCCCGCGCAATGGGGTTGGTCAGATAAAAGTCTTTCACGGGTGAGGTAAAAGCCGCTTTGCTTAAATTCGCAGATTCGCCCGCGAGATTCACCAAATCCTGCGCATGGCCGGGAGCAATCGCGTCAATTTCGGCAAAATGCGGATAGGCTGCATAAAGAACGGCACGCAGCTGCTCAAGCGAGTCAAATGGCAGCTTATGACCCACCAGATCCGACAAAGCACGCAAAATCGACCAATCCTCACGCGCATTGCCCGGCGGGAAAGCGGCGCGATTGGTCATCTGCACCCGGCCCTCGGTGTTCACATAAGTGGCAGATTTTTCCGTATAGGCAGCGCCGGGCAGAATAATATCCGCAAGATGCGCACCTGCGTCCCCATGCGTGCCGATATAAATCACGCTGGCATTGGCGGGCAGATCGCTGTCATCCGCACCCAGCGAGATGATCACATCGCAGCCGGAAAGGTCGGTCTGTTTCAGGCCCAGATCCAGCGCGCCCACGGCTGCCGCCGAAGTGTGCAGCACGTTAAAGCCATTCCAGCCATCTTTGAGC
>DAIMHB010000104.1:0-6689 GCA_036723545.1 Beijerinckiaceae bacterium | reverse complement strand
GTGTTGAACTGAGCAAATATGGCGGAGCAGATTGAAAAGACCGCGTCAAAACCCCGAAAATCGTCGCCTTCCGCGAAGGACTGATTGCGGCGGCGGCAGCGGATTCGGGTAAGGGGTGAACTCAAAATTTTATTGATTTCTTACCTAACCTAAATATTATAATTCATAGGATAAAATATATATAGGTTTATTCATGAACTCGAAAAGTGAAATTTCATCTAATAATATAGAAATTGAAGATATATTAGATGGTTTAACATTAGATAATTTAAGTTCGTTTGGAAAAAAATCAGCAAAAATTAATTCTCGTAAAAGCAACCCTATTCGAGGTTGGAGTAAGCTTGAGACAATAACTGTTGAAAATTTTAAAGCGATAAAAAGCGCTATTATTCCTTTGGGCGACGTAACAATTTTGGTTGGTGCCAATGGATCGGGTAAATCGTCTGTCCTTCAATGTGTTCATTGGGCAGCAAGGGTGGCGAGTTATATTGCACCAAAAAGTACCAGTGAAATGTTGGGATTTGATCGAATTGATTATTTACCGTCCAGTGAACCTGTTAAAATGGCATATCTTAGCGAATTAAAGACTGAAATTAAAACTACGCCAACCTCTGTGATTTTTACACATCGGCAGATAAGTGACGAGACTGAAACTGCTGCCGCAAAAGTAAAAATCTTTGCGGCTCGTAATAAAGGCGGTGTTACTGCATATATTGAAGGCGGAGGTGCTGTTACTCCATTTAAACAGAGAGATACTTTTATAACAGCATATATTCCTGGTCTTGCTGGTTTATCTGAACGAGAGACTGTGCTAGCTCAGCCTCAACTTCGTCGACAAGCGGCGAGCGGAGATGCAGGCAGTGTATTGAGAAATGTTCTTTATAATCTTAGCATCAAAAACTTAAATGAACAAGATGATGTGCAGGCAAAGCAGCGACTTAAAAGATTAAATGCGTTGGTTTGCGAAGTGCACCCAAATTTAGAAATTACGGTTAGTTTCGACGATAGAGAAGATTACAATATATCAGCAAGCTACGTTTTTGCAAATATGGAAGCACAATGGCGGTCGTTGGAAACTTTAGCGACAGGCGTTTTGCAAGTAATACAAATTTTCGCATATCTTATATTGTTTAAGCCAAAAATTCTGCTCATTGATGAACCCGATGCTCATTTGCATCCAGACAAACAAGAACGTCTCATCGAAGCCCTTGAACGCGCCTCTGAGGAATTCGATACTCAGATTATTCTCACTACTCATAGTTCCCATATGGTGAGAGCCGCTTCGGACGATACGAAAATTGTTTGGATGCACGAAGGTGCTGTCAAGTCTGGCAAGCAAAGAGACATTGCGAGATTGCTGGGTTGGGGAGCGCTGGATAAGGCGGCGTTGTTTTTCATAGAAGATGAAAACGATGAGGCACTTAGAGCTATTTTGCGTCAGTGGCCTAAAATAGATAAAAAAATCGCGGTTTGTCGATGCTTTGGTCTTGATAACCTTCCAAAAGATGTCTTCCTTAAAGGTTTGCTTGGCGACACTGGGTTAATCGCCCGAGCAATTATACATCGTGATAGTGATTTTATGACAGAAGAAGAAAAGGGGAAATGGAAGGCTCTTTATAATACAGATGGAACTTACCCTTGGGTGACAGCAGAATCTGATGTAGAAGCGTATTTTTGCACTCGTGAATACTTGGTGAGCCTTTATATTATTGAAGCTACTGTTGCTGATGGTTGGATTGAGGAAGCAGTAAATTCTTTTGAAGGAAACAAAATATATAAAACGTTTGTTGAAAAGCGAGAAAAGATTAATCGTCTCTTATGGGTTAAAGAAGGCGGAGGTTTTCCATCAAAAAATTTATGGGAAAATAATGGATGTCTATCAGCAAAAAATATCAAGGGTAAGGACCTTCATAAGGCATTGACCAAGGTAATACAAAGTAAAAAAGGATATGACTCAAAGCTTTTTAAGCGATATACAATTCCAAAAGGTTTTGAAATTGCTCCTGATTTAAGAGAGACAATTCAGAACGCAATATATAATAGGTAAAATATGTTCCCCCATCAAACTTTCACATTTGCGCGCTAGGCTCGCGCAAGCTGCGGGGTGGATAGATAGTCATCACCAGCCGGAGGGGGCTTTCATGCGGTTTGTGCCACTTTATCTCAGCCTTGCGGCCAGTGTTGGCTTTGGCCTTATGGCGCTGTTTGTCACACCCTGGCTCTGGGTTTTATGCGCGGCGGCTCTGGCGCTGGCCCTGCTGGGGCTTTGGGATATGGTGCAGACTAAACATTCCCTGCGCCGCAACTATCCCATTCTGGCCAATCTGCGCTTTTTGCTGGAGAAGGTGCGCCCGGAAATCCGGCAATATTTTCTCGAAAGCGATTCAGACGGCACGCCCTATAATCGCAACAAGCGCGCCATTGTTTATCAGCGGGCCAAGGGCCAGCTCGACAAGCGTCCCTTTGGCACGCAGCAGGATGTGTATGGCGAGAGTTTTGAATGGCTGGCGCATTCGCTGGCGCCGCGCGAGCCTGCCAGCCCCGATTTTCGCATTATGGTGGGCGGGCCCGACTGTCGGCAACCCTATGCGCTGTCTCTGCTCAATATTTCGGCCATGAGCTTCGGCTCGCTCAGCGCCAATGCGATACGCGCCCTCAACAAAGGCGCGAAACTGGGGAATTTCGCGCATGATACCGGCGAGGGCGGCTTCAGCCCCTATCATCAGGAATTTGGCGGCGATATTATCTGGGAAATCGGCTCCGGTTATTTTGGCTGCCGCGACGCGCTGGGCGAATTCTCGCCCGAGAAATTTGCGGCAGCGGCGCAAAATCCGCAGATCAAAATGATTGAAATCAAGCTCTCGCAGGGGGCCAAGCCCGGGCATGGCGGCGTTTTGCCTGCCGCCAAGGTTTCAGAAGAAATTGCAGTGACGCGCGGTGTGCCGCAGGGGGTGGATTGTGTGTCTCCGGCGCGACATTCGGCCTTTTCAACCCCGCTGGAACTGATTGATTTTATTCGCACCTTGCGTGAACTGTCGGGCGGCAAGCCGGTGGGGTTCAAGCTGTGTATCGGCCATCGTTCTGAGTTTGCGGCCATTGTCAAAGCCATGCTGGACACGGGCATCACGCCGGATTTTATTGTGATTGACGGCAAGGAGGGGGGCACTGGGGCCGCCCCACTCGAATTTACCGATCATGTCGGCACGCCGCTGCGCGACGGGCTGGTGTTTGCGCATAATTGTCTGGTGGGGGCGGGCCTGCGTGATAAAATCCGCCTTGGGGCCAGTGGCCGGCTGGTAACGGCTTTTGATATGATGCGCGTTCTGGCGCTGGGGGCCGACTGGTGCAATGCGGCGCGCGGATTCATGTTTGCCTTAGGCTGTGTGCAGTCTTTGTCCTGCCACACCGACCGTTGCCCGACCGGCGTGGCCACGCAGGACAAATCCCGCCAGCGGGCGCTTGTCGTGCCTGACAAGGCCGAGCGCGTGCGCAATTTCCATCATTCAACCCTGAAGGCTTTTGCCGAATTGCTCGGCGCGGCCGGCCTCACCCGCCCGCAGGATATCCACCCCGATCAGATCATGCGGCGGCTCTCGCCCACCGAAGTGCGCAGCTTTGCCGATATTTATCCGCGTCTGGCGCCGGGCGAGCTGCTGCGCGGCGCGCAGGGTGACTATGGCCGTATCTGGGCGCAGGCGGACAGCAAATCCTTTGTGCCGCATCCGCAGAACAAGGCTCATGCCCTGCTCTGAAACGAGCCTGCGCTTGCACTATGTGCCCCCGACTTGGGTAGGAACCCAAGACGGAGATTACATCCGGCACCATCATCTCGGGGGCAAGCATATTATTGTGACGCGCCAGATCAAATGTCATATTCGACCTTGCGGGATTAAACGGAATTTTGTGGGAAATGGCGGAATTTTATTTGCTTTGTCAGTAACTTATCAAAATCAAATTTATTTGCAACAATTAATTATGGCGTCAAATCAAATGGCACAAACCAATCCATAAGCGGCCAATAATTGAGGGTTTACCTTATATTCCGGCCTTTTTGCCCTTTAACTGGGAACTTTCGAGCATTTTTTGACGTCGAGTTCCCAGTTAGATTAAGTCATTGAAAAATATAGCCCCAATCAGGATTATCGCCAAAAATTACCATTGCAAAAAATCGACCTAACTGGGAACTGGCCTGATCATAAAAAGTATTTCAAATCGAGTTTAAAGGTCCTTTTCAAGCAGCGCTGAGAGTGCTGTACGCGAGCGCTGCAGCCAATGGGACAACTCCATTACCGGCTGCGTGGTGTCGCTCCAACCCATAGGCCAACCCATAACCCAATCCGAAAATGCAGGGTTGAAGTTCAGTGTTGATTTCTGCAATTCGCGCCCAGGCTGAATAGTCACATGGAGCGGGAGCGAACAGGGGTAAAATTGCCCGGTCTGCTTCAGGCCCAAAGCTCTCGCAAACAGCCATGCCATTGTCCAGTTTTTTGCAGCTTCCATCAGACCGATCTGGCTCCCGCTCATATTGTGGCTCGGGCAAAATGTCATTCGGGTTGATGTCATTTTGAAATCTGACCTCGTGCCGAAACTCGATGCTGTTGGCGTCGGCCATAATGAATAGACGCCGCCGATGGTGCGCCGCGCCGCACTCATACGCCGAGAACAATCCCGCTTTAACCCGATAGCCCAAGTTTTGTAGGTCTCGAATGACGTCGGGCAATCCCAGATCGACATGCCCCTCGACATTTTCGCAGAATATTCGTTTTGGTTGACAGTCTTGGATAATCTTGGCGATATAAGGCCAAAGATGTCGCGGATCGGTATCTCCTTTTCGGAACCCTGATGAACTGAATGGTTGGCACGGGTATCCTGCAGTGAGGATATCCACTGTGCCACGCCATTGGCGAGCGTCGAAGGTGGTAACATCATCCCAGACAGGCGCGTCACAAAGGCTTTTGTCTGCCATCCGCGCCACGAGAGTGGCCGCAGCATAGGCGTTCCGCTCGACATAGCAAACAGTGCGGTATCTGGGTTCTGCGATATGCAAGCCGAGTTCCAAACCTCCCAGTCCGGCACAGAGTGAAAGTCCAAAGATTTCAGGATTTTGGGTAAATAGAGCCACAACGAACATCTCCATATGTTGGACGCTTGCGGCGTTCTGAAGAGAGCTCAATTGGCCTCAAAGCATTGATAGTGCCACATCGGCGACACTTGATTTCAATCGTGTCAGCAATTGCATTGGCTTTGGCCTTAAATAGCAATGCGCGACATGAAGCGCAGTATATGTTCTCCACTTGTTCTTGTCCAGAGAATCAGCCACCATAACTTGCCGTCGATGGCGGTGGGGTGGCAATTATCTTGTTTTATTGCTGCGCGGGTCGCTCTGCCAAGTTTGGCCCGCGTCCGGAAACGGACCTCACCAATTTATGATTAAACGCAATTTAGCACAATGATTATAATAGTTTTTCTGTCCAGAAAACGCGGCCATGCACTCTTAACTGTTCAGCGTCCGCACTTGAAAGCCTTTCAGGCGGATAAAATTTTTCATTATCAGAAATCAAAGTAATTGATCTGTCTATACCTTTTTGAACACGCTTAATTCTGACCTCGTCGCCAAGAGAAACAACGTAAATTTCGTCTCCACGAAGATCTTTTTTAGACCGATCAACCAATACAGTTGCGCCATCGGAAATCGTGGGCGACATGCTGTCGCCTTTCAACTGGATGAATTCAACATAATCGGCATTCACCCCCATATCCCTTAATATTTTCCGCGAAAATGGCAGTTTTGAAATAATTTCAATATGACCATTGTTTGAACCGTGCCCAGCACTGGCAATTACATTCAGCATCGGGATCAAAACCACATCCGGGTCTTGCTGAACAATAGGTGCAGAATTCTTCCACTCACGTCCGGTCAGCAACCAATCCACGGACACATTCGCAGCAGCACACAGCTTTGCCATGGGAAAAAAAGCGGGCCGCGCCAAACCGTCACGCCATCTCGCAATTTGATCATGTGTGACACCAGCAATTTCTGACGCTTTTTTAACATTACCAATCATGCCTATTAACGCAAAAAAGCGGTTTTTAAATTCATCGCTGTACTCAAAATCAGACAATTACGCCTCCGTCGAGAAATTAATACGCTTTTTTCAGTTGACACGTTTTTAAAAAAGCGTAACAGTCACAAACAGAACCTAGCAAAAACAATAAAAAGCGTATTTTGCGCTTTTTGGAGGTGCTCATGCATCACGCTGATATTTTAGCCGCCGTGCGAAAATCAAAATACCGCTTTTTGCCAAATGTGTCCAAACAATACGGCGTAAGCGCTGCAAGTTTGCGTGCGGCTCTGCGACGCCCCCAGCTGCGCGCCGAAAGGGCGATTTCAAAGGCAACGGGCATTCCTCTGCATGTTCTCTGGCCAGACCGCTGGTCACCAGATGGAACACGTCTCGTTCATCGCGGGCAACAACGCATCAATCACGCCGCCTGAAATCTCAAACCGGAGTTTTGAATGTCTCTTTTCATCAGCATCAATGACATTGATACCCGCGGGCGTCTGCGCCCTGCCGACCCTGCCTATGTTGAAGCACTGGCCGCCTCAATTGAGGAGCGCGGCCTTGATCAAATGATCAAGCTGCGGCCCATTGATGGCAAAAACTATGCCTTGGTTTACGAGATGCACC
>DAIMHB010000103.1:0-6732 GCA_036723545.1 Beijerinckiaceae bacterium | reverse complement strand
CAGGCAGGTGGATTGCCCGCCGCCACGCCCCACACGTCCGCGCAACTGGTGAAGCTGGGCCAGACCAAAGCGCTCGGCATGTTCAATCACCATAATGGTGGCTTCGGGCACATCCACGCCCACCTCGATAACCGTGGTCGCCACCAATATTTTCGTTGTCCCGCGCTGGAAGGCGCTCATGGCTTCATCCTTGGCTTTGGGTGGCATTTTGCCATGCACCAAGCCGACAGCATCACCAAATATGCCTTTGAGATCAGCAAAACGGTCTTCGGCAGCGGCGACATCCAGCAGTTCGCTTTCCTCCACCAGCGGGCAAACCCAATAGACCCGCGCACCTGTGTTCAGCGCGCGGCCAATGGCCTGCACCACCTCATTCAGGCGCTCCAGCGGCAGCGCGCGCGTGATGATGGGTTGCCGTCCTGCCGGTTTTTCATGCAGGTTTGAGGCCTCCATATCGCCAAAATAGGTCAGCACCAATGTGCGCGGAATGGGCGTGGCGGTCATCACCAGAATATCCACCGCCTCGCCCTTTTCGCTCAAGGCGAGACGCTGATGCACGCCAAAACGATGCTGCTCATCCACCACCGCCAAAGCCAGATCATGAAAAATGACCTTTTCCTGAAACAGCGCATGGGTGCCGATAATGATCTGGGCGGAACCGTCGGCGATAGCCTGTAGTTTTGCCGCGCGCTCGCTGCCTTTATCGCGGCCCGTGAGCAGACATATGGTGAGACCGGCGGCCTCGGCCAGTGGCGCAATGCGGGCGAGATGCTGACGCGCCAGAATTTCTGTGGGGGCCATCAGCGCCGCCTGATGCCCGGCCTCAATCACACTGACCATGGCGAGCAGGCCGACTATGGTTTTGCCCGAGCCGACATCACCTTGCAGCAGGCGCAACATGCGCGAGGGCGCGGCAAGGTCCGCACGGATTTCGGCCAGCGCTGTTGTCTGTGCGCTGGTCAATGTGTAGGGCAATGCGGCCAGAATTTGGGCGGTGAGGCGGCCATCGCCTATTTTGGCGCGGCCCTTTGCCGTTTTCATCTGTCCACGCACAACGCGCAGGGCCAGTTGACTGGCCAGCAATTCGTCATAGGCAAGGCGGCAGCCTGCCGCAGAGGCGGGGGCAATGTCTGCCGGACTTTGCGGTTGGTGAAACTGGGTGAGCGCGGCCGAAAAGCTCGGCCATTGCCGTTGCTGCAGCAGGGCGGGGTCAAGCCATTCCGGCAGTTTCGGCAGTTTTTTGAGCGCCAATTCGATGGTTCTGGCGAGAATACGCGGAAAAAGCCCTTCGGTGAGGCTATAGACAGGCTCAACGGGCGGCAGCTTGGCCAGTCCGGCTTCGTCCAGAATCCGATCCGGATGCACCATCTGCAAATGGCCATCCCAAAGCTCCAGCTTGCCGGAAATCCAGCGTTTTTGTCCCAGCGGCAGAGCCCGCTCGATCCATGCCGGATTGTTCATGAAAAACACCAGCATCAGATCACCGGTGTCATCCTCCACGATGACGCGATAGGGGCCTTTGCCATATTTCGATTGCGGGGGGCGGTGCTCGGTCGCCACCACCTCCAATGTGACAATTTCATCCGGCTTGGCCTCGCGGATTTTGGGCCGCGCGCGCCGGTCAATGGCGGCATAGGGCAGGTGAAACAGCAGATCGACAAGGCGGGCAGGGCGCTCCTGACCAGTGAGCAACCTGTCGAACAGGGGCGCGAGTTTCGGCCCGACGCCGGGCAGCGTCGAAACTTCGGTAAACAGCGGATTGAGTGCAGGCGGGCGCATATATTCTTTTGACTTTGAAGCTGAAGTTTTGCAAGTGCCACTGACAGGCCCGCCAAAGCAGAGTATAGAGCCCATACTCACTTTTAACAGAAGACGAAGCCATGACTCAGACTGACACTTCTCTTGACGCGCGCCGCCGTAAAATTCAATATCGCGCCTGGCATCGCGGAATGCGCGAAATGGATCTGATTTTCGGCAAATTTGTCGATCAGAACATCGCCATTTTGAGTGAAAGTGATCTCGATGCGCTGGAACTGTTGATGGAAGAAATTGATCGGGATATTTTTATGTGGCTGACCGGTGAGGCGCCGGTGCCCGCGCATTTGGATACGGCAATCTATCGCGCTGTGAAAGCATTTCACACCCATCTCGGCCCGATTCATATTTAAATTCAGGACGTTTTATTCATGTCGGCATCATTGCGCGCAGCCCAGCTTCTTGGTCAGGGTGAATCTTTAACTCTGTCCAGCCTGCCCGAGGGCTATGATGCCTTTGTTCTGGCTGACGTGGTGCGGCGTCTGGCTGTCAAGGCTGAGGATCGTTCGGTCGTTCTGGTGCATGTGGCGCGGGACAGCCAGCGGGCACAGAGCTTTACTGAAGCCATGAATTTTGCCGAACCGCAGATTGAGGTTCTCGATTTTCCAAGCTGGGACTGCCAGCCCTATGACCGTGTTTCGCCCAACAGCGCTATAGCCATGCGGCGGATGATCGTGCTCTCGCGGCTGGCGCGCACGCGCTCCTCCGGCGAGCGGCCCCGCATTCTTTCCACCACGGTCAATGCGCTGCTGCAACGGGTGCCGCCCTATAAATGGGTGGCGCGCGAGAGTTTTTCTGCGGCGGCGGGCAATGCGGTGGATCTGGATGCGCTGATGAAATGGCTGGAAACCAATGGCTTCCAGCGTGCCAGCACAGTCAATGAGCCGGGCGAATATGCGGTGCGCGGCGGCATTGTGGATCTGTTTCCGTCCAACCTGCCGCAGCCGGTGCGGCTGGATTTTTTTGGCGATACGCTCGATACAATCCGCACCTTTGATATTGAAACGCAGCGCTCCACCGGCCAGATCGGCAGTCTTGACCTTGTGCCGATGAGCGAGGTGCAGCTTACCACTGAGTCCATGCGCCGCTTTCGTCAGGCCTATGTCACGGCCTTTGGCGGCGTGACGCGCGGCGACCAGCTTTATGAAACCGTGAGCGAGGGGCGGCGCTACCCCGGCATGGAGCACTGGCTGCCGCTGTTTCACGAGGAGCTGGATAGCCTGCTGGATTATGTTGGCGCGGCGCCGCTGATTTTGGATGATCGCGCGGGCGAGGTGATGGCCGAGCGTTTCGCCACCATCAAGGATCATTTCGAAAACCGTCAGATGGCGCTGGACACCGACCCCGGCCATACGCATTACAAGCCCCTGCCGCCCAATAAGCTGTATTTTGACCCTGCCGAATTGCAGGACAGGCTGAACCTGCATCCCGTCGCGCGGATATTGCCCTTTGCGCGGCCGGATGCTGAGGCTTTTGCCAAAATGTCTCTGGCTGAAAATATCAAGGCCACACAAGCGCAGGGTCAGTTTGTCGATTGCGCCGCCAAAATCGGACGCAATTTTGCGCCGGAGCGCAACACACCCGAAGCCAATGTGTTTGAGGTGGCGATTGCCCATATCAAGGCCATGCAGCAGGCGGGTCGCCGTGTGATTGTGGCGGGCTGGTCGGATGGCTCACGCGAGCGTCTCGGCACCGTGCTGGCTGACCACGGATTGAAGAAAATCAACAACATATCGACATTGGCTCATGCGTTGACTTATCCGCGCAACGAGACCTCGCTGGCTGTTCTGAGCATCGAAACCGGCTTTGAAACCGACGAACTCGTGGTGATCGGCGAGCAGGACCTGCTCGGCGACCGGCTGGTGCGCCAGCGCAAAAAGCAGAAGCGCTCGGCCAATTTTCTGCGTGAAGTGGCGGCGTTAAGCGAGGGCGACCTTGTTGTGCATGTCGATCACGGGATTGGCCGCTTTATCGGCCTGAAAAATATCGAGGCGGGTGGGCAGCCGCATGATTGCCTTGAAATTCATTATGCCGGTGACACCAAGCTGTTTCTGCCCGTGGAAAATCTCGAACTGTTGTCACGCTATGGCAATGAGGATGCCGAGGCGCAGCTTGACCGCTTAGGCTCCACCGGTTGGCAGACCCGCAAGGCGCGGATGAAAAAGCGCATCCGTGAAATTGCGCATGGGCTGATTAAAATTGCAGCGGAGCGCTTGCTGAAACAAGCGCCGCGCCTCATTCCGCCCGAAGGCGCCTATGACGAATTTTGCGCCCGCTTTGCCTATGACGAAACCGAAGATCAGCAAAATGCCATTGACGCCACGCTGGATGATCTGGCGGCGGGCAAGCCCATGGATCGACTGATTTGCGGCGATGTCGGTTTTGGCAAGACCGAAGTGGCTTTGCGCGCCGCGTTTGTGGCCGCCATCAATGGCAAGCAGGTGGCGGTGATTGTGCCCACCACCTTGCTGGCGCGCCAGCATTTCAAGAATTTCTCCGAGCGATTTGCCGGTCTGCCGATCCGTGTGGCGCAGGCCTCGCGCATGGTCAGTGCCGCTGAAATGAAAGCCACAAAAACCGGTCTGGCCGACGGACAGGTGGATATTGTCATCGGTACCCACGCTTTGCTGGGCAAGGGCGTGGCCTTTAAAGACCTTGGTCTGGTGATTGTCGATGAGGAGCAGCATTTTGGCGTTGGCCATAAAGAGCGGCTGAAGGATTTGCGCGCCGAAGTGCATGTGCTGACGCTGTCCGCGACGCCGATTCCGCGCACTCTGCAACTGGCGCTGACCGGCGTGCGCGAACTCTCGATCATCGCCACGCCGCCGGTGGATCGTCTGGCGGTGCGCAGTTTCATCACGCCATTTGACCCGCTGATTGTGCGTGAAGCCTTGCTGCGCGAGCGTTATCGCGGTGGCCAGAGCTTTTATGTTTGCCCGCGCATTGATGATCTGGATGAGGCGGCGGCTTTCCTGCGCAAAAATGTGCCGGAGGCTAAATTTGTCGTGGCGCATGGCCAGATGGCCGCCAGCGAGCTGGAAGATAAAATGTCGGCCTTTTATGAGGGCAAATATGACATTCTGCTCTCCACCACCATCATCGAATCCGGCATTGATATTCCGCGCGCCAATACGCTGATAGTGCATCGGGCGGATATGTTCGGCCTTGGCCAGCTCTATCAGCTGCGCGGGCGGGTGGGGCGCTCGAAAACCCGCGCCTATGCGCTTTTCACATTGCCGGAAAAACGCCTCACCGCACAGGCGGAAAAGCGCCTGAAGGTGTTGCAAACCCTCGACACATTGGGCGCGGGCTTCCAGCTGGCCACGCATGATCTGGATATTCGCGGCGCGGGCAATTTGCTCGGCGATGAACAGTCCGGCCATATCAAGGAGGTGGGCTTTGAACTTTACCAGCAAATGCTGGAAGATGCTGTGGCCGCGCTGAAATCCGGCGAACAGGAGCCGGTGGAGGAGGCCTGGTCGCCGAATATCACCATTGGCACGCCTGTAACAATTCCGGAAGATTATGTGCAGGACCTCTCCCTGCGCCTGAACCTCTATCGCCGTCTCTCGACCATTGATACGGATGAGGGGATTGAAACCATGGGCGCTGAACTCATTGACCGCTTTGGCCCCATGCCGCCTGAGGTGCAGCAGTTGCTCAAACTGGTGTCGATCAAGGCGCTGGCACGCCGCGCCAATGTCGAGAAGGTGGATGCCGGGCCGAAGGGGGTTATTCTGTCCTTCCGCGACAATTCCTTTGCCAATCCGAACGGGCTGGTGCGCTATATCGCGCAGCAGGGTGTCTCGGCCAAAGTGCGGCCAGACATGCGCATTGTCTTTATCCGTGACTTTGACGAGGCCAATCAGCGATTGGAGGGCACACGCCTGATCTTGCGCGCCTTGGTGGGGCTGGCGGAAAAGAAGGCGGCTTAACCAGCCGCAGCCTTGTCGAGCGCTGCAACCAATGCCTCCACCGGCTGCGCGCCGGAGAGGCCATATTTGCCCGCCAGAATGAAGAAGGGTACGCCGTTAATGCCCAACTCCTGCGCCTGGCGGATTTCGGCCTGCACTTCGGCAATATCCGCGCCATCGTCCAGCAATCTGGCGATGATGTCGCGCTCCATGCCGTTCTGCTCGACCACATCCAGCAGAACAGCGCGGTCCGAAATATCGGCACCATGCTCGAAATAGAGCGACATCAGCCGTTCTTTGACGGCGGCCTGCGTGCCGACAGCGTATGCCCAGCGGATCAGCCGGTGCGCGTCCAGTGTGTTGACTGCGCGTTTTATATCGTTAAAAGCAAAATGAATTCCGGATTTTGCGCCCATATCCTCAAGTCGTTTGTGCGCATCGTGAATGCGCTCCAGCGAGCCGAATTTTTTCACCATATAGTCGGTGCGGTCCAGCCCGCCCGCCGGTATGGTGGGGTCAAGCTGAAACGGGCGATAGCGCACCTCCACCTTTAAATCCGGGCGCAGCGCGAGCGCGGCATCCAGATGCTTTTTGCCGACATAACACCAGGGGCAGACAACGTCGGAGACAATATCAATGGTCATCATGGGCTTTTGCTCCACCAGCTGGCGAGGGATTGAACAGGATCGGGTGTAATGCCAAACATGGGCACATGTTCCGGTTTTGCAAGATGGGCGGAATAGGCAATCCACTGATCCGGCTTGTAAAACAGCGGCACAATATAAAAACCGGAGAGCAGAACGCGGTCAAAAGCGCGCACGGCATCGGTAAATTCAGCCTCGCCTTTGGCATCGACAATCGCCTCGATCAGGCTGTCGATGGCTGTGGAGGAGGCGCCTGTG
Organism: Beijerinckiaceae bacterium; assembly: GCA_036723545.1. Classification (GTDB taxonomy): domain Bacteria; phylum Pseudomonadota; class Alphaproteobacteria; order Rhizobiales; family Beijerinckiaceae; genus JANXSV01. Next base: position 101 of record DAIMHB010000103.1, on the reverse strand, counting down.
AGGTTAAATGTTCCCTCAGCCTTGGCGGCAGCCGAGCCCCAGCGCCCGCGCTGCTCATTGCCCGGCGAGGGGGTTGCCACCCATGATCCGATCATCATATC
>DAIMHB010000102.1:0-6763 GCA_036723545.1 Beijerinckiaceae bacterium | reverse complement strand
GTTTCAAAGGGGTTTAGCAACGCCATGCGAACCACTGAGACTTCGCGGGCGCCGAAAATCAGTCTGCAAAGCCCCACAATCTCATTCCGAGCGAACCTCGGCAAGAATTGGTACGCATGGAAAACCGCTCTTATTTTCAATGTGTTGAAAATCCCGAGAAAACGTCCATTTTGAAATGTTCGACCCGCCCTCGAGATCGGAAACCAGTGATGGACAGGGCGGGGCATATCATTACGACAAGCAGAACTACGGCGCGTTTTCAGCAAAACATCGGCCCCCAGACGGTCACATGTGCCAGACGCTGATACTGTGTCGCTGCGACTGGCGTCTGCGCAACGAACTCTGCGGAAACTGCGCGTGGTCAGCAGCGACTAGCGACCGATCTCACCACGCGCCGCGGCGACGGCGCGCTCGCGCTGGGCCACCGTGATGGCCGGCGGCAATGGCGACTTCCCGAAGTACCCCTGCACGAAGGGCAGCTGGCGTTGACGCCCCATACGAACTCAACCGCCTGACCGACGACGTTGCGATTGATCTCTCGCACCATCCAGCTGTGATCCCGCGACGCGGCGATCTTGGCGCCCTCGGGATCGTTCGAGGCTAGGAAGAAGGCGTGGGGCGCTATCGGTAGAATGATGAATGCCTTCGGGTCAGGCACTAATCATAGCATAGAAGATCGGGACGACGCGCGGGCCCTTCAAGCCCCTCAAATTTCAAACTGAGCCACGGCCTCCTGCTCAATCAATACTGTACTGCTGGAGTTGCATTTTCAGGAGGGCGAGCGAATGATGCAGTTCCGGCAAGGATGGGATGCCCAGACATAACCGAATACCTGACTCCATGTCTGTTGCTTCCACCGTCACCGCGTCAGGCGGCGTCAGTAAAATACCCAGTTGCGACATGCTCTGTGTAAGATAATCCGCCTTTGATCGGGACATAGGTAACCAGACGTGAAAACTCTGTCCCGCAGGTTCCGTCATCCATGCAGCCAGATAGCTCCGCGCAATGGCGATGCGGCGCGCGGCCGACGATCCTATCGACGACATCATATGTTCGGCAGTGCCATCCGCGATCCATTGTTCCGCAACCATGCAGGAAAGCGGGGACACAGAAAGCCCCGATGCCTGCAGTGAAAGGAGCGCCCGCCGGAAAAATTGTGGTGGCAACAACAACATACCAATCCGCAAGCCCGGACAGAGACATTTTGACAAAGACGTAACATAAAGTGTCCGCTCAGGAGCCAGCTGCACCAATGATGGCAAATCGCGGCTTCTAACCATACCGTAAACATCGTCTTCAATGATCTGAATATTATAATGTCGACAAATTTCAACGATCTGCTGTCGCCGAACGAGCCCCATTGTGCTTGTGGTTGGGTTGTGAAGAGTCGGGGTTATGTAAAGTACAGTTGGCGGTCCACTTCCATTGGCAAGATAGGCATGCAGCGCCTCCGGCATTACCCCTTCCGCGTCGGTGGCGAGGCCCTTAAGTAAATAATTGCCAACGCGCCCCAGTATCAGCGCGCCGGGGTGGGTCAGGCGTTCGGTAAGAATGACACAACCGGGATCGCAGACGGCTGCAAAGGCGATAGCCAAAGCCTGCTGAGCGCCATTGGTAAGAAGGAGGTGTTCAGGGTTGGCCGCGATGCCCATGCCTTCAAGCCAGTTTGCCATCAGGCTGCGATGAACATCATGCCCGGCCGGGGGAGGGTAACTGAGAAACAGCAGTGAATCGAGCTTGCGCGCGGCCAAGGACAGCGTTTTTGAAAGTACGCGTTCGCTCAATATTGCCGGAGGAGCATTGACTGACAGGTCGATCATCGAAGGTGATGGCCGTTTGCGGTTGATAACGAAGGTGCCGCTGCCTTTGATGCTTTCTATCAAGCCACGCCGTTCCAGGGCCCTGTAGGCTTTCGTCACCGTACTGACGCCAATTTGCAAAGTCCAAGCCAGATCGCGTTGCGCAGGAAGGCGCGCGCCTGCGCCGATACGATCACCGAGAATGTCAGCTGCAAGTGCATCGATCAAACGCTCAGATGTTGGCGCGATTGTATCGACAAGATGGGGCTGCCACGGCGAGATCGTACGCATGTGCCTCAACTCCTAAATAGTGTCTTGATACACTATTTTTATAGCGCAATAGTTGATGGTTTGCTAGATATATTACAGTTGAAGATTGAGTATGATAAATGATAATAAAAATTAAATAACGTATATCATTTTTAAATACGTTTAATAATCATAATAATACATATTATAAATAGTATTAATTTTGTTGGTTAAAATTGTTGGTGAACAGGCGAAAAATCTACAGTTAGCCCAGAACTAAATGAGGTTTTGACACAATGGCTCAATCAGCAATACAGGAATTAACGCCCTATATGGCAGCTTACTCGAAGGAGTTCGCCGACTCCGGCAACATCAATTGGTTGCCATACACCATGTATTTTCATCCTTTTAAGTTTAAATCAAATATTGTTGCAACTGATAATTTTGGATTTAGATATTCCGAAGCCAGAGGGTTGCGCTATTCCGTTGGCACGCCAGCTTCATCAGAGCCAGTTAGACTGTTGGTTGGCAGCTCAACGGTGTTCGGAATCGGCGCAAGTGCGGATCGCCATACATTGGCATCGCGATTGACCGAAAACGACCCGCGCCCGGAATTCTGGATCAACTTTGGTGGTCGGAGCTTTAATTCGACACAGGATGAGCCACTCGTCGCAGCGCTCGCCCGCAGCCGTCTGGTTAGGCCCGGTGAGCCTGATCGCAGTCAGATTCTGGGCGGCCTCGTGCAACCTGACGGACGGATGTTCCGTGTCTTCACAGACAACGACCTTGCAGTTATCCGCCGCTGGATCGTTTCGCTACGAGCACCCGAGGCAGCCACAACAGTCAGGATTGAAGCACCCGGCATCAGTTCCAAGCCTCGCAGCTCCGCCAGCCAAATCGATGCAAAGGTAGGGCGCGGCTCCGATCTTATCGGCGAAGTGCCAGGCTCGGTCAGGCAGGCTTACACCTTGTTGCAAGGGCGCTCACTCGCGCCGAGAACTCGGGCTTTCGCGCTTGACTATTGTCGGTTTCGTCTGGAGGCTGGGCGTCGATCCATTGGCTTGACCGACCGCTCATTACCCGCTGAGTGGCAGCCGGGGAACCTGCGGCGCTGGCTGCTCGACAGACACGATCATGCCGGCACCGAATTTGAAAAATCCGTAGCCGGCGAACAGCCCGATCGAGAGACTGTAATTGATCAAACGCTGCAGCTGGCACCGCTTACTCTCATCGACGGGGCCTGGCTGCAAGGATTTACCGACGTGACGCTTGCCGCAACACGCGTCGGTGCCCCACTGTTTCAAACATACTGGGATGAACTTGGCAACGGTGATATCACCATCAATCATCCCAAGATCTATCGTGATCTCTTGAGAAGCATGGGGTTTGACTTGGCCCCGACAGGTTCGCCGGCCTTCGCCAACGATCGGCGTTTGCGTGACTCCTCATTCTTTCTGCCAGTATTCTGGCTATGCCTCGGTAAATTGCCTGTGACGATGCGGCCAGAAATCCTCGGTCTCAATTTGGCAATGGAATTGTCCGGTGTCGGCGGCAGCTACAGGGCCGCGCGGCGCTTCTTGAAGCTGCATGGTTTCTCAACCCAGTTCGTTGATCTCCATAACACGATTGACAATGTTGCGACTGGCCATGCCGCCTGGGCTGCCGATGCAATCGACGCCCATCTCACTGAGGTGGGCGATGTCGTCGATCTTGACCAGGAATGGGGTCGGGTCCGAGCCGGCTTCGAGGCGCTTGCTCCCATCGTGCGGCGTGAGAGCGAATTGGACTATTTTGCCCATGTGCGTCCCGTTCAGGCGGCTGGTCCCGTTCTCAGTCACATGCCAATGCCCATGGCCGCGGTGCAGGCATCACGCTCCCCCTCCCCCTCCACATCGGCCGATTCAAGCGCAGGAGTTCTGCATGCGTGACTATCGATTGGGTATTTCGGCTTATTATCACGACAGCGCCGCCGCCCTTGTCGCGGACGGCATTGTCGTTGCCGCAGCGCAGGAAGAACGGTTCACACGGCGTCGCCATGACTCCTCCTTTCCCGCCAGTGCCATCCGCTATTGCCTGGCGGAGGCGAAAATCAAATTGTCCGATCTTGCCTCCGTAATCTATTATGAAGATCCCGCGTTGAAGTTCCGACGCACCCTGTCGTCCTTTTGCAGCGCGGGGCCGCGCGGCGCGCCCGCCTTCATCCGGCTTTTGCCTGAATGGCTGGGACACAAGCGTAACGCCTTATCGCAAATCAATGCAGGCTTGGCCGCGATGGATCTGGGCCAGGCTCCTGCGGCTCAGTGTGTCCCGCATCACCTGTCGCATGCTGCATCGGCCTTTTACCCCTCACCGTTCGATCAGGCAGCTGTGCTGTGCATTGACGGCGTTGGAGAGTGGCATTCGACCACGATCTGGAGAGGCGACGGTGACCATCTCGATCTCGTCAATTCCATCTCCTATCCCCATTCGATCGGACTTCTGTATTCAGCTTTCACCGCATTTTGCGGATTTAAAGTAGATTCAGGCGAATATAAATTGATGGGACTGGCACCTTATGGCGAGCCTGTTTATGCCGATCTCATCAAAGACCGCTATATACATTTACGGTCGGATGGGTCCTATTCGCTTGATCTCTCACAATTTGAATTTCTCTGGGGTGAGCGGATGGTAGGTGCCGCATTCGAGCGACAATTTGGCTCCGCCCGCCGACCGGAAGCGCCTTCCAGATAATAAAAACTTTATAAAATAACCTGAGGCCTAGAATCCATATGAATAGATTCATCATCAGCATCATCTATTTTACAATAATAATTCCGATTTGGCTTTGGCGCCGCAGCTTTGGTGGGACACGGTTTGAACGATCGTTTCATCGTCGTTCATCCACTTGGGATCATCCTGTTAAACACATGTCCTAAAACTGCGCAAAAGCCGAGGCCCATATGTCGCACCTCATCTACAAAACCCTGACGTCGACACCGATCGAGATCGTCGGCGGTGACGGTACCTGGCTGCATGCTAAGAATGGACGGCGCATTCTCGATACCTGCGGCGGCGTAGTGGTTTCGGCCCTTGGCCATCGTCATCCAGGCATGCGCGAGGCGATGATTCGTGCAGCTGATGAGATTGCCTGGGTGCACGCGGGCAGTTTCACAACCCCGGCAGCTGAAGAGCTGGCAGATTTCCTCATTTCCCGGTCAGGCGGACTGTCGCATTTGCAGTTTCTGTCCGGCGGTTCGGAGGCAATCGAATTGGCCCTGAAGGTCTCACTACAATATCATCATGAGCGCGGTGAACCGGAGCGGTGCCTGTTTATAGCACGCCGCCAAAGCTATCACGGATCAACGCTTGGTACGCTAGCGGTCTCCGGCAATCGAGATCGTCGGTCGATATTTGAACCGGTGCTCAGGCCGGTCACATTCGTTTCGCCCTGTAATGCCTATCGCGATATGCGCTCCGACGAGACAGAGGAGATTTATGTCGCCCGGCTCGCCGCTGAGTTGGATAGTGCGATCCGCGCCGCAGGACCGGGGCGCGTCGCCGCCTTCCTGGCGGAGCCAGTCGTTGGGTCTACAAATGGTGCCGTGCCGGCCGTGCCAGGATATTTCAAGGCCATGCGTGCGGTCTGCGATCATTATGGCGTGCTGCTGATTCTTGATGACGTGATGTCGGGCATGGGGCGCAGCGGATCCCTTTTCAGCCATCTCGACGATGGCATTTGCCCGGATATTGTTGCAATCGGCAAAGGCTTGGCCGCCGGATACCAGCCAATCTCGGCCTATTTGGTTGCGCAACATATTCATGCCGCAATCGCGAAAAGATCAGGTGTGCTGCGCAACGGACAGACGCATGTCAATCATCCTTATGCCTGCGCGGTTGCCTTGGCCGCACAGAAGATCGTGGAACAAGACGGTCTTCTCGCCGCTGGCCACGCACGTGGCGCACAACTGCTTGACGGGCTGGCGGATATATTCGCCGAACATCCCTACGTCGGCAACATACGCGGCCGCGGATCCTTCATCGGAGTTGAACTCGTGGCCGATCGCGACACTAAAGCCCCACTCAATGACAGTGGCGAATTGGTCGGCGCGTTGAAACGAGCGGCGCTGGCAAGAGACCTCCTCATTTACCCTGGATCGGGTACGGCCGATGGCGTGAGCGGCCATCATATCCTGTTTGCGCCTCCCTTTGTCGCCACACCGTCCGACATCGCCCAAATGGTTGAGCGATTTGCTCAGGTGATGCGCGACATTCACTCACTGCTTAAAGCCTCAGCAATAAACCGCCAGACCGCCGCCTGATGCAGAATTGTAGAGCCGTCAATAGAAGTCACCGCCGATAATTCGGTTTAGAATTCAACACTATCAGCCGGATATCGCGCTCAAGCCATTCGTCTAATCCCCTCACTTTAGGATATACCATGCTCTTGTATTCGTCTGTGCTCGTTGCAGTTTCAACCTACATGGTTGGTGCCATCAGTCCCGGAGCTGGCAATATGACAATCATGGCAACGGCCATGCAGCATGGGCGTCAAGCAGGTCTCATCACGGCCTTGGGTGTAATTTGCGGCTCGGTCGTGTGGGGTATTATCGCCGGGTTAGGTTTTGCAGCTGTTATACAAAATTTTACTTCCAGCATATTGATCATCAGAATCGTCGGTGGCGTCTACTTGCTTTGGCTTGCCGCTCGAGCTTTCACCGAAATCTGGCAACCTAAAC